>JBIOED010000006.1:0-51145 GCA_044445675.1 Caulobacterales bacterium
GCGTTGACGCGCTGAGCCTTCCCATTCGCCTCGGCGCTTGGAATAAGGCTCAGGCCATGGACGCCGACCTGACCCTCACGACCGCCCCGTTCCGCGACCCCCGCTATGCGCCGCGCAGGCTCGAAGTCGAACACCGGGCCGGCGGCGAGATGCTGCTGACCAATCCCACGCCCCATTCGACGCGGTTCCAGACCATGACCGCGGCCCTGGCGCATTGGGCTGAGGCCACCCCGGACCGCGTGTGGCTGGCGGAGCGGTCGGGCGAGGGCTGGCGGACCATCACCTTCGCCGAGGCGCATCAGCAGATACAGGCGATCGCCGGCGGCCTGCTGGCGCGCGGCGTGACCGGGCCGGGGCCGCTGCTGATCCTGGCGCACAATGGGGTGGAGCACGCCCTGGTCGGCTACGCCGCCATGAGCCAGGGCCTGCCGATCGCGCCGGTCTCGCCGCAGTATGGGCTGCAGGGCGCCAATCCGGCGCGGCTGGCGCGGGCCTGCGAGGTGCTGCGGCCTTCAGCGGTCTATACCGACGACGCGGCGCTGTTCGCCGAGGGCCTTGCGGCGCCCCAGCTGGCCGGCCTGCCGGTGATCGCTTCGCGCAACGCGCGGCGCGGCGACGTCGCCTTCGCCGACCTGTTGCGCAGCCCGGCCGCCGCGGCGAGCGCGGCCCCGGCCGATCACGCCAAGTACCTGCTGACCTCCGGCTCCACGGGCCACCCCAAGGCGGTGATCTGCACCCACCGCAGCGTCAGCCTGAACTCGGCCCAGATCGACGCCTGCTTCGACGATCCCGACCCGCCGGTGATGGTCAACTCCGCGCCCTGGAGCCACAGCCTGGGCGCCAACTCGATCCTGCACATGTCGCTGCATCGCGGCGGCAGCCTCTACATCGACCGGGGCCAGCCGACCGCCACGCGGTTCGGCGAGACGGTGCGCAACCTGAAGGCCATCTCGCCCACCTACCAGAACATGGTGCCGGCCGGCTGGATGCTGTTCGTCGACGAACTGGAGGCGGACGCGGCCCTCGCCCAGCGATTGTTCGAGCGGGTGCGGGTGCTGCAGTATGGCGGCGCCGCGCTCGGCCAGGCGGTCGCCGACCGCATCCAGGCGGTGGCGGTTCGCACCGTCGGCGAGAAGATCAGCTTCGCCTCCGGCTACGGCGCCACCGAGACCGGTCCCACAGCCTGTAACGTCCACTGGCCGAACGAGGCGATGGGCCTGATCGGCCTGCCGATCCCAGGCACCTCGGTGCGCCTGGTTCCCGAGGCCGGGAAGCTCGATTTCCGGGTCAAGGGGCCGCAGATCACCGAAGGCTACCTCGGCCTGCCCGAGCGGTCCGCCCAGGCCTTCGACGACGAGGGGTTCTATATCCTGGGGGACGCCGCCAGGCTGGTCGCTCCCGACGACCCGAGCCAGGGCCTGGTCTTCGACGGCCGGCTGTCGGAGAACTTCAAGCTGGCCTCCGGGACCTTCGTCGGCGTGGGCGAGCTGCGAATCGGCGCGGTGTCGGCGATCGGCGGGGCGGTCACCGACGCGGTGGTCTGCGGCGAGGGCGAGGCGGCCGTGGGCCTGCTGCTGTATCCCAATCCGCGGCTGCCGGCGGGTGCGGTCGCCGCGGCCGTCCGCGCGGGCCTGGCGGCGTTCAACGCCAGGGCGCAGGGCTCCGGCGGCCGGGTGACCCGCGCCGTGGTGCTGCCCGGCGCGCCGGACGCCGCCGCCGGTGAGATCACCGACAAGGGCTACATCGCCCAGGCGATCGCCCGCCAGCGGCGGGCCGGCGCGATCCAGCGGCTGTTCGCCGATCCTCCCTCCTCCGACGTGATGGTGTTCTGACGTGAAGGATTTCGCATGAACGGCGCCGACGCCCTGCTCGCGACCCTGGTCGCCAACGACGTGACCGCCTGTTTCGCCAACCCCGGCACCAGCGAGATGCAGTTCGTGGCCGCGCTGGACCGCGAGCCGCAGATGCGGCCGGTGCTCTGCCTGTTCGAGGGCGTGGCGACCGGCGCCGCCGACGGCTATGGCCGCATCGCCGACAAGCCGGCCTGCACCCTGCTGCACCTGGGCCCCGGCTACGGCAACGGCGTGGCGAACCTGCACAACGCCCGCCGCGCGTTCACGCCGATCGTCAATGTGATCGGCGACCATGCGACCTATCACCGGCAGTACGACGCGCCGCTCAACTCCGACATCCCGGCGCTGGCCGCCCCCAACTCGCTGTGGGTGAAGTCGGCCGACAGCCCGGACGCGGTAGCGGGCCTCGCCGCCGAGGCGGTGGCGGCGAGCTGTGGGCCGCCCGCCGGCCCGGTGAGCCTGATCCTGCCGGCCGACAGCGCCTGGCTGGAGACCGGGGGCGAGCCCGTGATCGCCCAGAAGCCCGCGCGGCCGGCGCCGTCCGGCGCGGCGGTGGACGCCGCGGCCCGCGCTCTGAAGGCCGCCGCCAAGCCGGTGGTCCTGATCGGCGGGCAGGCCTGCCGCGCGGAGGGCCTGGCCCAGGCCGCGCGGCTGCAGGCCGCGGGCGTGCGCGTGATGTGCGACACCTTCGTCGCCCGCCAGCCGCGCGGCGCCGGCCATTTCGCGCCCGCCCGCATGCAATATTTTGGCGAACTGGCGCTGAAGGACCTGGAGGGCGTCGACCTGATGGTGTTCGCCGGAACCACCCAGCCGGTGGCCTTCTTCGCCTATCCGAACCGGCCCAGCGTGCTGGTCCCCGAAGGTTGCGAGACCCTGACGCTGGCCACCCGCGCGGAAGACGCGGTGGCCGGCCTGGCCGCCTTGGCCGACGCCATGGGCGCGCCCAAAGAGGGGCCCCGTCAGCCGCTGCAGCGCCCGGACGCGGCGCCGAGCGGCAAGCTCAACGCGCATCTGGCCGGAGCCAGCATTGCGCGCCACCTGCCCGAGGGCGCCCTCGTCTGCGACGACAGCGTCACGTCCGGCGCCGGCGTCACCGGCCCCAGCCTGACCGCCGCGCCGCACGAGGTGCTGGCCTTGACCGGCGGGGCGATCGGCATCGGCCTGCCGCTGGCCGTGGGCGCCGCCGTGGCCGCGCCGGACCGCAAGGTGGTCTCGCTGAACGGCGACGGGGCGGCGATGTACACCATCCAGGCGCTTTGGACCCTGGCGCGGGAGAACCTCGACGTCACCGTGGTGGTGTTCGCCAACAACAGCTACCGCATCCTCAACATCGAGATGACCCGCACCGGCGCGGGCGAGGCGGGCCCTCAGGCGGCCAAGCTGCTGGGCCTGGGCGATCCCGCCATCGGCTGGGTCCCGCTGGCCCAGGGCCTGGGCGTCCCTGCCGTCCGTTGCGCCACCGCCGAGGCGTTCGAGCAGGCCTTTGCCCGCGCCATGGCCCAGCGCGGCCCGATGTTCATCGAGGCGGCGATCTAAAGAAAAAGGCCCGCGGGGCGAACCCGCGGGCCTTCCAGACGCTGCCCTCAGGCTGGCGACGTTAGCCCTTGGCCTTGGGCTTGTTGGTCGGCAGGACGCAGTTGCCGGCAAAGCTGCAGGCCACGGCTTCCTTCGGCGTCTCCGGATTGGTGAACATCAGCATATAGCCCGGCAGGCCATCCGAGCAGGCCACTTCCAGCCGGATCGAACCGTCGGGCGCCTTGAGCGGCGTGCCGGTGCTGGAAACCGTGCATTCCTTCTTGCCGAGCTTGCGCAGGTCCCCGGTCAGGCCGGAGTAGTCGGTCTTGCCCAGGGTGCACTTGTAGCCGGCGAGCAGCGCGTGGCCGCAGTCGAGGACCGTGCCCTTGCCGGTGGCGGGGAATAGCCCGATCGCGCCATTGCCGTCGGCGCAGACCAACTCGACGGTCTCCTTGGCGCCCTGGCTGGGGAACACCGCGTAGCGGCTGACGTCGCAGCTGGACCCGGCCTCCTTGGCGAGCTTGGTGTAGAGGCCGGCCTGTTCGGCGGTGGCCGCGCGGGTGTCGGTGAGGGTGCAGGTGCCGCCGGCGACCTTGGCGCAGTCCAGCGTCGAGGCGACCTGGCCCTTGGCGTCGACCTTGTAGATGTAGCCCTTGCCGTCGGTGCAGGCGACCTCGTAACCCTCGGTGCCGTCGGTGAAGAGGCCGACGAACCGCTTGTCCTTCACCGCGCAGCCATTGTTGGCCAACTGATTGTAGTGATCGACCACAGCCAGGCGCGCGGCCAGCGGGTTAAGGGTGCATTTCACGTTGCCCTCCGCCGCATCGTAGGCGAGGCAGTTGACCGATGTGGCGGCCTTGCTGAGGTCGAGCGGGGCGCTGCCCGTGATGATATAGCCCGAGCCGCCGGGGCAGGAGACTTCGATCAGGGTGTTGGTCTTGGTCTGGCCGATGCCGCGCACCTTGTCCGGGGTGCAGTTTACCTTCGCCGTCGCCAGCAACGGGGCCAGGGAGGCCATCGGATTTTGGTTGGCGGGCAGGATACAGGGGTTGGCCGGCTTGGTCGCCGGATCGGCCGGATAGTTGGCTTCCAGGCAACTGAACGCGGTGGGCGAGCCGCCCGTGCCCGAAGTCTGGATCAGGTAGCCCATGGCGCCCTGGCCGCAAGCCACCTCATAAAGGCTGGAGCCCAGCGAGCCGGTCTTCTTGTCCGGCGGCGACTTGCCGATGAAGCGGGCGTCGGAAACCTGGCAGTTCAGGTTCGCCGCCTGGGTCAGCGCCGGCGCCTCGGCCATGCCCTGCTTGCGGGATTCCGAACTGACGCTGGCCGTGGCTTTGGGCGCGGCCATGGCGGTCGCGGGCGCCATCACGGCGACGATAAGGGCGGCAAGCAGCCCCAATCTCATTGGCCTCATGACTTTAAGTCTCTCCTGGACGTTTGTGGGCGTTCGCCCTTCGGCGCCCATAAGCGCCATGAACCCCGCGGGGGTCAAGACGAGGGTGCAAGGCGACCGAACTCCGGCGCGCTTCCAACGACTTAGCGAACGGCGTTGGGCTTTCCGCCGCGCGCGGCGCGCCCGAATCTCAGGCTCCGCGCACCCGCAGGCGGGCGCCGGAGACGCCGGTGACCTCGACGCGCGAGCCCGCCTCCAGGCCCTCGCCTTCCTCAAGTTCGGCCGCCCACTCCTTGCCGTCGATGAACACCCGTCCGCTGCGCCCCTGGAAGGCCGAGACCACGCGGCCCTGGTGGCCGACCAGCCGCGCGACGTTGTCGTTGATGTCGTGCGAGGGGTGGCGCAGCAGGGACTTCGGCAGGTAGCGGCGGGCGAGCAGGATCGAGGAGATGGTCAGCAGCGCGAAGACCAGCGTCGCCTGAGCGAGGTCGAGGCCGGCGTAGGTCGCCAGCAAGGCGACCGCGGCGGCCGAGGCGGCCGGCCAGAGCATCCAGCCGGAGCCGGTCGCCACCTCGACGGCCAGCAGGGCCGCGCCCAGCGCGATCCAGGCCCAGAACGGGTGCAGGATGTAGAGCTGGTGAAAGTCGGGCATGGCTCAGCCTCCCCTTGGAGGCGTCGCCGGCACGGCCGGCCCGCCGCGCGGCGGCCTGGGCGCAGGGGGCGGCGGTTGCTGCTCGGCCAGGGCGGTCTTCACCAACTCGCCGATGCCGGCGATGGAGCCGACCAGCGAACCCATGTCGGCCGGCACGATGACGGTCTTCTGTTGCGGGCTCTCGGCCAGCTTGCCGAACGCCTCGACGTATTTCTGGGCGATGAAGTAGTTGATGGCGTTGACGTCGCCCGCGGAGATGGCGTTGGAAACCAGTTCGGTGGCCTTGGCCTCGGCGCCGGCCGACCGCTCGCGGGCCTCGGCGTCGCGGAAGGCGGCCTCGCGGCGGCCCTCGGCCTGCAGGATCGCCGACTGCTTCTGGCCCTCGGCGACGGTGATCGCCGCCTGCTTCTCGCCATCCGCCTCGGTGATCACCGCGCGCCGCTCGCGCTCGGCCTTCATCTGGCGGGCCATGGCGTTGGTGATGTCCGGCGGCGGCTGCAGGTCCTTGATCTCGATGCGCGCCACCTTGACGCCCCAGGGGCTGGTGGCCTGGTCGATGACCTCCAGCAGGCGGGTGTTGATCTGGTCGCGCTGCGACAGCACCTCGTCCAGCTCCATGTTGCCGACCACGGTCCTGAGGTTGGTCATGGTCAGCTGGGTGATGGCGAAGTCGAGGTTGGTGATCCGATAGGCCGCGGCCGAGGCGTCCATCACCTGGATGAATACGATGGCGTCCACCTGGACAGAGACGTTGTCCTTGGTGATCACGTCCTGGCGCGGCACGTCGAGCACCTGCTCCATCATGTTGATCCGCCGGCCGATGCCCTCGACGAAGGGGGTGAGGAAGCTGATGCCGGGCTTCAGCGTGCGGGTGTAGCGGCCGAACCGCTCGACGGTGACCTCCTGGCCCTGCGGCACGATCTTGATGGCGCCCAGCGCGACCACGAGGGCCAGCACCAGGAAGATGGCGGCGACGATAGCGAAACCCATGACCTTCTCCCCGAGAGGCAGCCAAGCTTAGTCAGGGTCCGACCCCGGCGCCACGGAAACCGGAAGGCCAGGCTCGCACCGAAATGCGAGGTCTGCTAGCGCTCGGCCATGATCCGGAAGACCGCCCCCCTCATCGCCGCCGCCGTCCTGGCCATGGGCGCGGCGCCCAAGCCGGTCGCCCCGAAAGCCCACGCCGGGCCGGCGAAACCCGCGCCGGCAAAACCGCTGGCTGCTCCGGTGGCCGACTTCGACGCCCGCAACCCGACCAGCGTGATCGCAGTGCTGAACTCCGGCGGCGGCAAGGCGACGCTCGTGCAGAAGGACGCCGACGCGGTGCTGATAACCTTCGTCTCGCTGGCGGCGAACTTCAGCCTGCAGTTCGACGCCTGCGATGCGCAGGGGCGCGCCTGCAAGGCGGTCGAGTTCGATTCCATCGTCGAGACGCCGGGGCCGACCTTCGCCCAGTTGAACGCCTTCAACCAGACCTCGGCCATGTGCCGCGGCTATGAGGACAAGGCCGGCAAGCCGCACATCGTCTATTCGACCTTGCTGTTCGCCGACGATCCCTACGAACACTTCCGCACGGAGATGCTGGCCTGGACCGGCTGCATCGGCGAGTTCCGCAATTTCCTGAAGGACCCGAACGGCTACCTGGCGAGCGCGCCGTGAGGAGCGCGCCTGTCTAGGAGTTGTGGACGTGGTTTCGACAGGGCGGGGCTCTGTCAGCTTGGGCGAGTCATCTAGTCCTGGGTCGGCCGTACTTCCACGGAATGCGTTTCAATATAGCGTGCGCCCTGCAGAATGCCGGCCAGCGAGGTGTTCCCTTCGTGGCAAGCAAACTCATAGATCGGCTCCTTGCGCGGCCGGAACACCATCAGGCCGCTCCAGGGCTCGCGATAGGTCGCCGGGTCCTCCACGGTGAAGGCATAGCGAATCTCGTCCTTGCCCACCCGCGTGAAACGCTCGATCACGTGGGCGTCGGCGCCGATGTAGAGGATTGGCGCGCGGAACGCCTCTTCCGGCTGGAAGCCCACGGTGTCGACGACCAGGGTGTCCTTTTCCCAATGACCGACGGAGTCCCCGTTCCACATCCGACCGCCCGGCGCGTCGTGGCGACCGCCGAGGCGGATGATCCTGACTTCGCTGTCGGCTTCGGCCATGATCACCACGGCCTCGCGGGTCTGGACGAAGACGTAGCCTGGAGTGGTCGGCGAGTTCTGCATCGGCGGCGAGGCGGGCGAGAAGCCAGGCTCGAGACATCGCTCGCTCGCGTTCCGCGACTCTGGTCCATCGAAGTCCGTCAGACCGCGCGCTCGGGCCGCGATGCGTCGCTTCAATCCGTCCTGCGTGTAGGGGACGCGGCCATCGGCCGGCGAGGTAATCCACGACGTCCTGAGCTCACCGTCAATGCGCGCCAGGTGCGAAGGCGGCCACCACTCGGCCTCCTTGTTGCCCAGGGGGTCGTCGGGAAGGATATTCTCGTAGATGGAGCGCTCGATGGCCGCCAGGTCGTCGCCATTGCGGATCCTCGCCGGCACGCCGGGCGCCCGCTCCAGTCGCGTCAGCGAGAAATTCGTCCAAGTCCCCTGGAGGTCCGGGACGCCCCAGGACGTCCGCGGGGCGTGGTAGGGTTCGGCAACAATCGGGCTCGCCAGCATCAGCGCCAGCAGCACTGCGTAGGTGGTCCTTAGACGTAGCTTCATTCCAGCAGCGTTGGCTTGTCGAACGACGGTATTCGAGACTTTATGGCAAGCGCGCTGGGTTGGCTACCTACGCGCCTTCCACCCCTCTGCCGCGCTTTGAGCGTCCGGCTCCGGCGCCTCGACACGCCCCTGCACGCCGTAGCCGCTCAAAGGCCGCCGCGCTTTCCGACGCGGGCTCCGCGCGACAATTGACGCGAATATTTATTTTCCCCGAAGCGAAAGCGCCCTTAAGCGTGCGCCGTTGCGCGCAACCGCGAGAGACCCTCGATGGCGGCCTCGGCCTCGGCCATGATTCGGCGCACGATATCCCCGGCCGGGGGCACGTCGCGGACGCCGCCCGCCGACTGGCCCATGGCGAAGGCCGAGCGGTCGGGATCGAGGCCTTCGACCTGGCCGCCGATGCCGCCCATGACGCCGGCGCGGTGGGAGATCATCGCCTGTTGCGGGAAGGGCTGGATGTCGGCGGGGCGGCTCTCCCAGTCCTCGACGTAGGGGTTCTTCTTCACCCGCATGGGCTTGCCGGAGTAGCTGCGGGTGCGCACGGTGTCCTCGTCCGTCGCCTCGACGATCACCTCGCGGTAGAGCTGGCCGGCGTGCGCTTCCTGCGACGCGATGAAGCGGGTGCCCATCCAGACGCCGACCGCGCCCAGGCTGAGCGCCGCCGCCAGCCCGCGCCCGTCGTAGAGCCCGCCCGCCGCCACCACCGGGATCTTCACCGCCTCCACGGCCTGGGCCACCAGCGGCATGGTGCCCACGAGGCCGGTGTGGCCGCCGCCCTCGCCGCCCTGGCAGATCACCGCGTCGCAGCCGGCCTGTTCGGCCTTCACCGCATGCTTCACCGCCCCACAGACCACCATGACCTTGAGGCCGCCCTTCTTGAGCCGCTCCATGATCGGCATGGGCACGCCCAGGCCCGCGACGAAGGAGGACGCGCCCTCCGCGATGATGATCTCCACCGAGGCCGTCAGGCTGTCGGGGCTGGCGGCCAGCAGGTCGACGCCGAACGGCTTGTCGGTCAGCGCCTTGACCTTGCGCATCTCGTCGCGGATGAACTCCGGGGTGCGGCCGGCCATGCCCAGCACCCCGTAACCGCCGGCGTTGGACACCGCGGCGACCAGCTCGGCGTAGGAAACCCCGCCCATGCCGGCCAGCATGATCGGGTGCTCGACGCCGAGCAGATCGCAGAGCTTGGTGTGCAGGGTCACGGGGTCGTCCCTTCTCAGAAAATCGCGTAGCCGCCGTCGATCAGGAAGCTGTCGCCGGTGTGGAAGCTGGAGGCGTCGGAGGCCAGATAGACCGCCATGCCGCCGAAATCCGCCGGCTCGCCCCAGCGGCGGAAGGGCACGCGCTTGATCACCTGGTCGGTGAACTTGTCGTTGCCTTGGGCGCCTGCCGTCATGTCGGTGGCGATCCAGCCCGGCAGGATGGCGTTGGCGCGCACGCCATAGCGGGCATGCTCCACGGCGATGGCGCGGATCATCGAGATCACCGCACCCTTGGTGGCGGCATAGGCTTCGTTGCGTGCGGCGCCGTCGACGGCCGAGAGCGACGAGATGGCGATCAGCGAGCCGCCGCCCTTGTCGCCCTGCCCCGCCCGCTCGACCATGTGCTTGCAGGCCTCGCGGAAGGTGAAGAACACTCCGTCGAGGTTCACCGACATCACGCGGCGATAGGTCTCGGTGGGGAATTCCGCGAACGACCTGGCGCCGCCGCCGACGCCGGCGTTGGCGACCACGGTGTCGATGCGGCCCATCTTCGCCACCGCTTCGGCGAACCCGGCGGCCACGGCGTGCTCGTCGGCCACGTCGACCGTCTGGGCCAGCACCTTGACGCCGTGGGCCTTGAGCTGCGCCTCGGCGGCGGCGTTCTTCTGCGCGTTCGTGCCCCAGATCACGACGGCCGCGCCGGCCTGCGCCATGGCGTCGGCCATGCCCAGCCCGATCCCGCCGTTGCCGCCGGTGACCAGCGCCACCTTGCCCGTCAGGTCGAACGGCTTGTAGGCCATGACCGAACCTCCCTCGTTGGTTGTTATTGCGCCGTCCAGCCGCCGTCGATGACGAACGATGCGCCGGTGGCCGAGGCGCCCTGGTCGGAGACCAGATAGAGCAGCTGGCCGGCCAGCTGGCCATATTCGACGAAGCTCTTGTTGGGCTGGGCGGCCAGGATTACGTCCTCGATCACCCGGTCCTCGGGAATGCCGCGCATCTTGGCCTGGTCGACGATCTGCGCCTCGATCAAGGGCGTCTTCACATACCCCGGGCAGATGCAGTTGACGGTGATCCCGGTCCTCGCCAGCTCGACGGCGCAGGCCTTGGTGAAGCCCACCACGCCGAACTTGGCGGCGACGTAGGGCGCTTTGAACGCCGAGGCCACCAGGCCGTGGGCGGAGGCGATGTTGACGATCCGCCCACGGCCCTGGCCCTTCATGATCGGGATCGCCGCCTTGGTGGCGTGGAAGGTGGACGACAGGATCACCGCGATCAGGGCGTCCCACTTCTCCTCGGGATATTCGTCGACCGCGGCCACGTACTGGATGCCGGCGTTGTTCACCAGGATGTCGAGGCGGCCGAATTCCTTCACCGCATAGGCGATCAGGTCGGCGATCTCGGCGGGCTTGGTCATGTCGGCGCCGTGGTAGCGCACGGCGGCGTTGGTCCGGGTCTGGATCGCCAGCCGATCGGCCTCGATCTTCGCCGGGTCGCCGAAGCCGTTCAGCACCACGTTGACGCCCTGTTCGGCGAGCGCCGTGGCCAGCGCCTGACCGATGCCGCTGGTCGAGCCGGTGATCACGGCCACTTGGCCCTCGAGCTGGTAGTCCACGGCCATGGTCAGGCCTCCTCTTTGATCTGGGCTCGCAGGGCGGCGCGCGTTTCGGCGACCGGCGGCGGTTGCGGCCGGGCGAAGGTGAGTTCGTCGTCGGTGGAGAGCGTGGGCTCGAAACGATAGCCGTCGCGGTCGAAGGCCTTCAGGTCGGCGGCCCGCTCGATGCGATTGTCGATGGCGAAGCGGGCCATCATCCCCCGAGCCTTCTTGGCGAAGAAGGACAGGATCCGCGCCTCGCCGTCCTTCTGTTCCAGGAACCGGCAGGAGACCACCGGGGCCCTCAGCGCGGCGCGGTCGACGGCGCCGAAATATTCCTGGCTCGCACAGTTCACCACCGCGCGCTCCCGGTGGCCGACGAGCGCGGCGTCCAGGGTCTCCGACACCCGCGGACCCCAGAAGTCATAGAGGCTCTGGCCGCGCTTGGTCTTGAGCCTGACGCCCATCTCCAGCCGGTAGGGCTGGATGGCGTCGAGCGGGCGCAGCACGCCATAGAGGCCGGAGAGGATCCGCAGGTGGTCCTGCGCCCAGGCCAGCGCCTTCTTGTCCAGCTCTCGGGCCTTCAGGCCCGCATAGACGTCGCCGTTGAAGGCGAAGGCCGCCTGCAGCCCATCCTCGCTGGCTGGCTGGAAGGCCTGGAAGCGCTCGCGGTTGAGCTTCGCCAGGCTGTCGGAGAGGTCCATCATCCGCTTCAGGTCGATGGTCCTGAGCTTCTTGGCGACCTTGGCCAGCTCCGCCGTATGGTCCGCCAGTTGCGGCGCGGTCATGCCGACGGACGGCGGCGCGGCGGTGAAGTCGAGCGCCTTGGCCGGGGAAAGGACGATCAGCATGAAGCGCGGTCTTAGGCTCCGGCGGGCGCCCCGCCAAGCCCTCTAGAACAGCACGCGCGGGTTCATGATCCGCCTGGGGTCCAGCGCCTTGCGGATGGCCGAAAGCGCCTCGATCTCGACCGGCGATTTGTAGCGCCGGGCCTCCTCGGTCTTCATCGAACCCAGGCCATGCTCGGCGCTGATCGAGCCGCCCATCGACGCCACGATATCGTGGACGATCCGCGAGCCCGCGTCGCGCCGCGCGGAATGCTCGGCGTCCGATCCGCCGTCGGGGCGCAGCACGTCGTAGTGGATGTTGCCGTCGCCCACATGGCCGAAGGCGGCGATCCGCGCGCCGGGCGCGAAGGCCCGCATGGCCGCGGTGGCCTCGGTGAGAAAGGCCGCGACCTGGCTGACCGGCACCGAGACGTCGTGCTTCCAGGTGGCGCCCTCGGGTTTCTGGGCCGGCGACTGGTTCTCGCGAAGCGCCCACAGCGCCTTGGCCTGCGCCTCGGTCTGGGCCACCACCGCATCGGCGATCAGGCCGTCCTCCAGGCCCGCGGCCAGGAACCGCTCCATGGAAGCCTCGGCCGATCCCGGCTCGCCAGAGGAGACCTCGGCCAGCACGTACCAGGGGTGGGCCTGCGCCAGCGGGTCGCGCGTGCCGGCGATGTTCGTCAGCGCGAATTCGACGCCCAGGCGGCCCATCAGCTCGAACGCCTCCACCGCGCCGCCGGTCTCGTCCTTGGCCCGGACCAGCAGCTTGATCGCCGCCTCCGGACTCTCGACCCCGATCATCGCCACCGCGCGCGAGGCCATCACCGGGTAGAGCTTCAAGGCCGCCGCGGTGACCACGCCCAAGGTGCCCTCGGCGCCGATCAGCAGCTGCTTGAGGTCATAGCCGGTGTTGTCCTTGCGCAGGCGCTTCAGCCCGTTCCAGACCTCGCCGTTGGGCAACACCGCCTCCAGGCCCAGGACGAGGTTGCGCGTCATGCCGTAGCGCAGCACCTGGACGCCGCCGGCGTTGGTGGAGACCACCCCGCCGACCGTCGCCGAACCCTCCGAGGCCAGCCCCAGCGGGAAGCGCCGCCGGACACCCGCCGCCGCTTCGTGCACCGCCGCCAGGGTCACGCCAGCCTCGGCCACCAGCACGTCGTCGAACGTGTCGACCTCCCGGATCGCCCGCATCCGCTCGGTGGACAACAGCACCTCGCCCTGCGGGATCTGGCCGCCCACCAGGCCGGTGTTGCCGCCCTGGGGGGTGATCGGCGTTCCGGCCTCGCAGCAGATGGCGACCACCGCGGCGACCTCCGCCGTGGTCTTCGGCAGCGCCAGCAACGGCGTCTCGCCCGTCCAGCGATCGCGCCACTCCAGCAGTTTGGGCGCGAGGCGCGCGGGGTCCTGGCTCCAGCCGCCCTCGCCCAGCACCGCCTTCAGGCGGGAGAGCACATCGGCGGGCACGGCGGCGGTCATGGGGCGAGCCTAGGCTTCGCGCCGGATGGTTTCCAGTATATACTGCGATATATAAAGGAGCGGAGCCGTGGCCATCCTGATCAAGAATCCTGGGACAGAGCGCAAGGCGCGGGAACTCGCGACGCTCAAGGGCGAGACGATCACCGGCGTTATCGACGCGGCCTTGGACCATGCGCTGGCGGACGCCCGCCCGAAGCGGCGCAAGCCGACTATCGAGGAGATGAACGCCGCGACGGAAAGGCTCTGGGACCGCGCCGGCGTCCGGCCGCCATTTCCACCGGTAACCAAGGAGGAGTGGGACGAGATCAATGAAATCCCCGGCCTGGCAGAGGATTGGGAGTGATCGTCGTCGATGCGTCCGCCTTGGTCGCCATCGCGTTGAACGAGCCCGAAAAGCCGGTCTTCACAGCTATTCTCAAGGGAACCGACATCGCGCGTATCGCGTCCATCAACTACGTCGAGACCGGGCTGATCCTCAAGCAAGGAGGTTATATCGACACGCGAGATCATCTCGATGAGTGGCTGGAGACCTATGGGGTCGTGGTCGACGATCAGAGCGCCCTCTCCAGCGCCGCGCTGGCGGCCTATCTGCGCTTCGGCAAGGGGCTGCATCCTGCCCGCCTCAATCTCGGCGACTGCTTCGCCTATGCGCTCGCCAAGACGCTCGATGTCCCCCTGCTCTACAAGGGCGACGACTTCGCCAGGACCGACATCCGCTCGGCGCTTCAGCCGACGTAACCGGCCGCGCGGCGCAGGCGGTCGTTGATCGCCTCGCCCAGGCCGGCGTCGGGGATCGGCGCCACGGCGATGCCGGACGCGCCGGAGCGGTCGGCGGCGCGCAGGTAGGCGAAGAGGTTCGCCGCCGCCTCCGCCAGGTCGCCCTCGCGGCTCAGGTTGAAGGGCTCTCCGCCGTCGCGGCCGAAGCCCAGCCAGACCTCATGGGGCCTGGGCTCGGTCACGTTGAGCCGCATCGGCAGGTTCGGCGCATAGTGGCGGGCGAGCCGGCCGGGCGAGCGCCTGGCGTCGGCCTCGGCCTCGGCAAGCGGCCCGATCAGCGCCTCGATCTCCGCGCGGGTGACGGCGCCCGGACGCAGCAGGCGCGCTTCGTCCAGCAGCGCCACGACGGTCGACTCCAGGCCGATACGGCAAGGGCCTCCATCGAGCGCCACCGTGGCGGCGGCCCCGGTCTCCTCGATGGCGACGGCGAATGTCGTCGGGCTGGGCCGACCCGAGCGGTTGGCGGAGGGCGCAACGAGCGGGCCGCCGAAGGCGTGCAGCAGCGCGCGCGCCACCGGGTGAGCCGGCGCGCGGACGGCCACGGTGTCGAGGCCCGCGCGGGCCAGGCCGCACACCGCCGCCTCGTCGGCGATCGGCAGCACCAGCGTGATCGGCCCCGGCCAGAACTGCGCCGCCAGCCGCTCGGCGCGGTCGTCGAAGCGGGCGATCCGCCGGGCGACGGCGATGTCCGCCACATGGGCGATCAGCGGGTTGAAGGCCGGCCGGCCCTTGGCCTGGTAGAGCGCGGCCACGGCGCGCGCGTTGGCGGCGTCGGCCGCCAGGCCGTAGACCGTCTCGGTGGGCAGGATCACCAGATCGCCGTCCCGCAGCGCGGCGGCGGCTTTCGCAATGTCGGTGTGCGCGTCCACGGCGGCTGGTTACACCGCCATGGCGGAACGGCCTACCGCTTCGGCTTGCGGAACTTGTAGGCGAACTGGTCGGTGTGGCCGCGGATGCTCTTGTCAAAGACGAGCTTCTTCAGGTCGTCGGACGGGTTGCGCAGCACCTTGCTTTCGCCCTCGAAAACGAAGCCGGCGTCGGTGACCTGTTTCTTGACGATGGCCGGGTCGATGCGGTGGAGGGTGTCGGTGTCGCGAAGGCCCGAGCCGGCCTCCGCGGTGTGGTCGACCACCAGGAATACGCCGCCCGGCTTCAGCGCCTTGAACACCGCCCGGTTGAGGATCATCGGGTCGATCTTGCCCATGAACTTGTCCGGATAGTCGTGGTAATTCTGCACCGTGAACACCAGGTCCACGGGCTCGGGCGTCGCGAACGCCGCGCCGGGCTGCAGGATCACCGAGGTGTTGGGATAGCCGGTCTTGGCCAGCGCCTGGTTCTTCACCGGATCGGGCTGCGCCTCCTTGGCGTACTCGTTCGGCCAGATCATGTAGACGTGGCCCTTCGGCCCCACGACCTTCGAGAAGATCCGGGTGAAATAGCCGGAGCCCGGAATCAGGTCGACGACCTTGTCGCCCGGCTTGACGCCGGAAAAGGCGATCAGTTCGGCGGGGTGGCGTCGCGGGTCGGCGTCGCGGTCGGCGTCACGGCCCTTGTCGGCGACGGCGGCGGCGATGTTGGCGGGCACGCCCGGGGCGGCGACCGCCGCGACGGCGCCGAGGCTGAGCGTCATGCAGGCGGCCACGAGCAGGGATTTCATCGGGACATCCAGGTCAGGGTGAAGCTTCCACCAAGCTCGGACCCGAGGCCTTCCCTGTCAATGACGCAGGCCTACCGCGTGGCCTGGGTGGCGTTCAGCTGGACCCGGACGATCACCTTGGCCGGAACCTGGTCGGTGGCGGTGAATTCGCCCTGGCCGACCCCGAACACGGTGCGGTCGAGGTCGGCCTCGCCCCGCATCTGCGCCTTGTCGCCGACGATCTTCAGCCTGAACGGCAGGTCGAGGGGCTTCTTCACCCCGCGCAGGTCCAGCGTCCCGTGGGCCACATAGCGGCCGGCGCCGGCCTTCTCGAACCGGGCGGCCGTGAAGACCGCCTTCGGATGGGTGGCGGCGTCGAACCAGTCGGGCGCCGGCAGGGCGGCGTCGCGCTGCGGGTCGCCGGTCTCCGCCGAGGTCATGTCGATGGTCACGGTGACCTTCGAGCGGTCCAGCGCGTCGGGGCCGAACAGGATGTCGGCCTTCCAGTGGTCGAAGCGGCCCTTGACCGCCTCACCGCTCCAGCTCGTCTCGAAGCTGAGGATCGAGCCGCGAGCCACGGTCCAGGCGACGGGGCCGGCTGAGGGCGCGGCGCCCGGGGTTGCGGGGACGGGAGCGCCGGACGCGGTCGCCGGGGCTGCGGGCGCCTGCGGCAGAAATGGCGCGGCGACCGTTTCCGCGGCGGGCTGGGGAGCATTGGCGGGATGCGGCGGCTGCACGAGCTTTCCGAAGGCGGCGGCGCCCACGACCGCCAGGGCGATCAGGATCAGGCGCGGATCCCACCAGCGGCCGGGGGTCGCGCCGGGCGCCATGCGCGACAGCACCGGCATGTTCCGCTCGAACAGCTGGTGCTTCAGCGCGCCGGCCACATGCAGCACGAACAGGGCGTAGAAGCCGTAGGCCAGCAGGCCGTGGCTGGTCTGGCCGATGGCGTGCCACACCGCCTTGGAGGCCGGCGCCAAGCTGTCCATGCCGGGGACGTTGGGCCACAGGACCCGGCCGTAGAGCAGCGTCGGAATCTGCGTGCGGCTGGCCGAGACCATGATCCAGCCAGTCAGCGGCATGCCGATCATGATTCCGTAGAACGCCCAGTGCACGACCTTCGAAAGCACCCGCTCCCACCGCGCCAGCCCTGGCGGCTCCGGCGGCGGCGGATTGGTCAGCCGCCAGCCCAGCCGCAGGATGCTGAGGATCAGGATCGTCACCCCGATCGACTTGTGCAGCTGGGTGAGCGCGAAGCCTTCCGGCGTCTTGCCGCCCATCCGCCATGCGATGTTGACCTGGGCCACGATCGCCAGGGCGATCAGCCAGTGCAGGATGATCGCGACGGTGGCGTAGCGGTCGCGGCCGGCGCCCGGCGCGAAACGGACTGTGGTCATGGGGCTTTCCTGCGGGAGCGCGACCGCTCCTCTACTTCTTTTCGAACTCGACTTCGAAGATCACGTCGACATCGTCTGCGGTGAACTGGTTCAGGACGAAGTTGCTCACGCCGAAATCGGATCGCTTGATCTGGGTCGAGCCGGAAAATCCCAGCCGCGCGCCAAGCGGGGTGAGCCCATGGCCCGCGCCCTCAAATGTAACGTCGAGCGTGACCGGCCTGGTCACCCCGTGGAAGGTCAGGTCGCCGGTCACGGTCCCCTTGCCGTCGGCGCCCTGCACGCCGGTGGAGACGAAGGTGATGGCGGGATATTTGTCCGCCTCGAAATAGCCGGCGATCTGGCGGTTGAACGCCGCATCGTTGGTGTCGACGGACTTCGGATCGATGTTGAAGGTGACCTTGGTCGCCTGCCAGTTGGCCGGGTCGTAGGTGAAGCCGCCGTCAAGGCCGTCGAAACGCAGGGTGTAGTGCGAGAAGCCCATGTGGAGGATCTTCACCGTCAGGCTCGCATGCTTCTTGTCGAGCACATAGGTCCCCGCCGGCGCCTTGGTCGGATCCTGGGTCGACGGGTTGGCCAGGGCCGCGCCGCCCAGGCCGAGCGCCAGGGCGAAGGCTAGGACGACAGAACGGGTCATCGGAGGGGCTCCCGGTTGGCGCAGCAAATGGTGCGCGAAACCTAGCCGAAAGAACAGCGGAGCGGATTTACGGCGTATGGGCGCCTCGTCGGGCGAGCGGCCCGCCCCTGTGGTTTTGAACTACGAGCCGGCTGGCCTGTTCGGCACGACGCTGATCTTGCCGCCGTTCTCCAGGGTCGCCAACCACACATCCTCCGGCGCGGCCTTCCGCGTTCGGTGAGGCCGGACTAGAACCTCGCTCCAGCCAAGGAGCCGAACCGATGACCTTCCGCGCGCCCGTCCGGGACCTCGCGTTCGCGCTCTCCGCCGCCGGTCATGACGCGCTGATCGCCCGCGCGTTCCCGGACCTCGACACAGATACCGTGAGGGCGGTGCTGGAGGCGGCCGGCGCGTTCGCCAGCGACGTCCTGGCGCCGTTGAACCGCGTGGGGGACATCGAGGGCGCGCGTTACGCCAACGGCGCGGTCACCGCCGCCCCCGGATTCGCCGACGCTTACCGAGCCTTCGTCGCGGACGGCTGGAACTCGCTGTCCGCCACGCCCGAGCACGGCGGCCAAGGCCTGTCGAAGGCCATGGAGCTGGCGGTGTTCGAGATGGTCCACGCCGCCAACATGGCGTTCGGCCTGTGCCCCATGCTGACCCAGGGCGCGGTCGAGGCCCTGGCCCTGCACGGCACGGACCGCCAGAAGCGGCTGGTCCTGCCGAAGCTGGTGTCCGGCGAATGGCCCGGCGCCATGGTCCTGACCGAGCCGCAGGCCGGATCCGACCTCGCCCAGCTCACCACCCGCGCAGACCCCGACGGCGCCGGCGCCTACCGGCTTTCGGGCCAGAAGATCTTCATCACCTGGGGCGACCACGACGCGGCTGACAACATCTGCCACCTGGTGCTGGCCCGCACCCCCGACGCGCCGCCCGGGGTCAAGGGCATCAGCCTGTTCCTGACCACCAAATACGCCGTAGGGGACGACGGGACGATCGGCGCGCGCAACGCATTCCGGCCGGCCTCCATCGAGCACAAGCTGGGTATCCACGGCTCGCCCACCTGCGTCATGCTCTATGAGGGCGCGCAGGCCGAACTGGTGGGCGAGCTGGGCCAGGGCCTGCCGCACATGTTCGTCATGATGAACGCCGCACGCCTGCAGGTGGGGGTGCAGGGCGTGGCGATCGCCGAGCGCGCCTTCCAGCAGGCGCTGGCCTTCAGCCAGGAGCGCCGGCAGGGCAAGGCGGCCTGGTCGGCGAACTATCCGGCGCAGATCTACGGCCACCCGGACGTGCGCCGCATGCTGATGCTGATGAAGGCCAAGATCGAGGCGGCGCGGGCCATCTGCCTGACCACCGGCGTGCTCTCCGACCTCGCCCGCCTGGCCGACACCGAGGAAGAACGCGCCGCCGCCCGCGCGCGGGCCGAACTGCTGACGCCTATCGCCAAGGCCTGGTCGACGGACGTGGGCGTCGAGGTGGCGTCCCTGGGGATCCAGGTGCACGGCGGCATGGGCTTCATCGAGGAGACCGGCGCGGCGCAACACTACCGCGATGCGCGCATAGCCCCGATCTACGAGGGGACCAACGGCATCCAGGCCATCGACCTGGTGGGCCGCAAGGCGCCCATGGCCGAGGGCGCCGTGATGCGCAGCCTCTGCGCGGAGCTGGCGCTGACCGCCGAGAGCCTGACCGAGGTTCCTGACCTGGCCATCGTCGGCCGCCGCCTGGCCGCGGGCGTCGCCGCCCTGGAGCGGGCCACTGACTGGCTGCTGGCCCATCGCGGGGCGCCCAGCCTAGCCGCCGCCACGCCCTATCTGAAACTGGCCGGCGACGTGATCGGCGCCGCCATGCTGGGACGCCAGGCCCTGGCCGCCGCCAGCGACCCGGCCTTCTCCGGCGATCCCTGGCTGCAAGGCAAGGCGGCGCTTGCCCGGGTGTTCGCCAGCCAGGTGCTGGCGCAGGCGCCGGGGCTCGCCGATGGCCTGATGGATGGCGCCGACGACTACGAGGCGACACCCGCAGTGGCGCTCGAATCCTAGCCGCACCCCCTGATTGCATTCTCGGAAGATTTACCCTTTGCCGGGATGCTGGCGCGGGGTGGGAGCGTGCATGGAACAACAGGCTGGCGTTGCGCAGGCGGGGGAAACGCCGCGGACAGGTGAGACCACCTACCAGATGACGCTGTCGGGGCTGGTGCTGCCGCTGCGGTGGCATGTGGCCTTCGATGCGCTGGGCGCCGCCTGCCTTCTGGCGCTCGGCCACCCCGCTGTCGCCGCCGCGGCCCTGGTCGGCTACTGCGCGGTCGATATCGCGAACGGGCGCCTGCTTGCACGCATGATCGCCACCTCGAACCGCACCGACCGCAGGGCGGGATTTCGCAAGCTCGCATTGCTGTGCGCCGGACGGGTCAGCGCCTATCTCGCGCCCTTGACCTTCGTCGCCCTGAGCGGGAAGCCCGGCGAGCTGTTGGTCTTCGGGCTGCAGGCCGTCATCCTGATCGCCATGGCCCTGTCGGCCGGCGTGCTCTCGCGATGGGTTTTCTGGGGATTGGCGGGTCCGGTGCTGGCCGCCGCCTGCGGCCTCGCCGTCTACCTTCTGGCGCCGTTGCCCGCGGGAGCGGTGCTGGTGACGCTCGCGATGCTCATCGCGCTGTTGACCGTCATGACCGAAACCACCCGCCGGGTGATCAGCGACTGGCGCAACGCCTTCCTCGACAAGCTGGCGCTGATCCCCCAGCTCCAGCAGGCTCGCGACAAGGCGCTGGCCGAGCGCGCCGCCGCCGACCAGGCCCGGGAAGAGGCGCGCCAGGCCGGGCGGGCGAAATCCAACTTCCTGGCCACCATGAGCCACGAAATCCGCACGCCGATGAATGGGGTGCTGGGCATGGCCCAGCTCCTCCAGCGCGACGAGGCCAGCCCGGCGCAGAAGGCGCGGCTCGCCGTGCTGATCGACAGCGGCGAGTACCTGCTGTCGATCCTCAACGACATCCTCGACGTCTCGAAGATCGACGCCGGGCGGCTCGACATCATGCCGGCGGCCGAGGACGTACGCCTGTTCCTCGACCGGCTGGTGAGCTTCTGGGCGCCCCGCGCCGACGAGAAGGGCGTGGAGCTGGTCCTGGACCTGCAGGGCGGCGTGCCCGATTTCGCGCTGTTCGACGCCCTTCGCCTGCGCCAGGTGCTGTTCAACCTGGTGGGCAACGCCCTGAAGTTCACCGAGCGCGGCCGCGTCTCCATCGTCGCCCAGGCGGCGCCCAACGGCGAAGGCGCCGTGCTCCTGCACCTCGCGGTACATGACACCGGCATGGGGATCTCGGCGGAGCACCTGCCGCAGCTGTTCACCCGCTTCACCCAAGGCGACGAGTCCGAAGCGCGGAAGTTCGGCGGCACCGGCCTGGGCCTCGCCATCGCCAAGCAGCTGGTGGACCTGATGGGCGGCCGGATCTGGGCGGAGAGCGACCTGGGCGAAGGCTCGGTGTTCCACATCAAGCTGCCGCTGGCCCTCGCGGAGGGCCCGGCGTTGCGCAAGGCTCCCGAGGCGCCGGAGGAGGCCGCGCCGCCGGCCGGCCTGCAGGTGCTCGCCGTCGACGACAACGCGGTGAACCTGATGGTCCTCGACCAGCTGCTGTCGAGCTTCGGCCACGACATCGCCAAGGCGTCCAGCGGCGCCGAGGCCCTGGCCGCCCTGGCGGAGCACGCCTTCGACCTGGTGCTTCTGGACATCCAGATGCCGGGCATGAGCGGCGTCGAGGTGCTGCAGCGGCTGCGCGCCATCGACGGCCCGAACCGCCAGGTCCCGGTCGTCGCCCTGACCGCGGACGTCACCTCAGGCGGACGCCGGCGCTACCTGGACCTGGGCTTCACCGAGCACAGCCCCAAGCCGATCCAGATCCAGGAACTTATGGACTCCATCGCCCGCGCGATGGCCGCCGGCCCCGAGGCCCGTCAGGCCGTTCAGGCCGCCTGAAGCTCCGGAATGTCGTGCAGGGCGGGGTCCAGGCCCTGGCCCAGGAGGTCGATGAAGTTGTCGCGGAAGAAGCGCCGCCTGACCTCGTCGGGGACGCCGGCCAGGCTGTCGTTGAACCGCTTCAGCGGGTTGCGCCCACCCTCGATGTGCGGGAAGTCCGACGAGAACAGCAGCATTTCCTCGCCGGAATTCTCGATGATCCAGCGGGTGTCCTCGTGCGGATAGGGCGTGGCCCGGAACTGGCGACGCAAGATCTCGCTCGGCCTGGCGGAGAGCTTCTGCAGCCGCTCCTCCTTGCCGAAGGCCGCCGTGCCGGAATCAAGGAAGCGCATCAGGCTGGGAAGCCATGAGGCGCCCAGTTCGATCGCGCCCCACTTCAGGCGCGGGAAGCGGTCGAACACGCCGTCGATCACCAGGGCCGAGAGCGTCTGCCAGACGCTGAGCGGGATCGCCATGAAGGTCAGCGAGGTGAAGTTCTCGTCGCCGCCGTGGAAGTCCTTCACGAAGGGCAGGCCGTTTTCCAGGTAGTCGCGGCTCATCTTCTCCTCGCCGCCGACGTGGAACAGGATCGGCAGGCCGGCGTCCTGCGCCAGCGCCCAGAGCGGGTCGAGCTCCACGTGGCTGGGCGAGAAGCCCGGCGGATGGCGCGAGGCGATGACCAGCGCCTTGGCGCCCAGGGCGATGGCCTCGCGGGCGATCTGCGGCGCGCGGGCGCGGTCCACGAGCGGCACATAGGCGGTGGCCAGGAGCCGCCGGTCGACCGAGCAGAACTCGGTCATCATGCGGTTGTGCGCGCGGGCGGTCTCCAGCGCGAGTTCGACCTCGCCCATCTGCTCCAGGCCGAAGTTGGAAAGGCAGGCGGTGGTGAACACCAGCTGGCTGGCGAAGCCGAAGTGGTCGAGCGCCCGGGGCCGGTCGCCGGCGCGGAAGGCGCCCAGCGCCTGATAGTTCTTGCGTAGCAGCAGGTTCGCCTCGTCGCCGGCGCGGAACTCCGCGTCGTCCTGCAGGGCCTGGATCTTCGACGACCATTCGGGAAGGATCGCCTTGGCGCCCGCCAGCTCCACGAAGCGTTCGCGGAATTTCGGGTCGATGTAGGGGTTGATCGTGCCCGGCAGCTCCATGACGTGGCTGTCCGCGTCGTGGATGGTTTGGCCCTCGACGTACGGCATGCGAAATCCTCCCTATGGTCACCGCTATTTCGCGCCCTGAGGTCCTGCGCCGTCAAGCGGAGCTGTTCGCGTCGCATTCGACTGAGGCCGCGCCGGCGCTGATCGGCTGGACGCTGACCCTGGACGGCGTGGGCGGGCGCATCGTCGAGACCGAGGCCTACGACCATGAGGACCCTGCCTCGCACAGCTTCTCCGGCCCCACCGCGCGCAACGCGGTGATGTTCGGGCCCGCGGGGCGCATTTACGTCTACCGCTCCTATGGGATCCACTGGTGCATGAACCTGGTCTGCCAGGGGCCGGCGAGCGCCGTCCTGATCCGCGCCATGGAGCCGACCGCGGGGTTAGACGCGATGATCGCACGCCGCGGGCTGGAGGATCCGCGACGGCTCTGCGCCGGTCCGGGACGCCTCTGCCAGGCGCTCGGCGTCACCCGCGAGCAGAACGGCCAGCGCATCGACCGGCCGCCGTTCGATCTCGTCCCCGGACCGGCTGTCGAGGTGGTCGTCGGCCGGCGCATCGGCATCACCAAGGCCGCCGAGGTCCCTTGGCGCTTCGGCGAAAAGGGGTCGCGCTACCTCAGCCGGCCTTTCCAGAAAGCCTGAGCTGGACGCCCGATCTCGACCGTGCTGGCCGTGCCGCCCCGTCAGCGTCGATTGTCGGCGGCGGCGCGGACCGCGGCGTTGGACCGGGCCAGGGTGTCATCGGGGATCGAGGCCAGCTTGCGGGTGTCGACGACGGGAGCCGGCGCGTGGGGGCCGCGCGCCACTGTCGGAAGGGTCGGGGTCGCACGCGCCGCCCGCAGGTCGCTCAGCGCCCGGTCGGCCTGGACGCGGGCCTCCAGCACCGCCAGCTGGTTGGTCAGGGCGACCTCGCGGTTGCGCGTGGCCATGGCGTCGGCCGCCGCCTCGGCGTCACGGGCCTGCGAAAGGGCCAGGTAGGATTGCGCCCCGGCGGGCGTCGCGAGCCCCAGGGCCAGCAGGATGACGAGCGTGCGCATGGCGGCTCCTTTTGCGTAAGCTCAACGCGGCCGCTACTCTTTGCGCTCCACGTGGAAGCGGACGAGCTCATCCTTCGGCGCCGCCCAGTCCGGACTCAGTTCGACGGCCTTCTGGTAGTCGAAATAGGCGGACTTCTCATCGTCCAGGCCTTCGTAGGCCATCGCCCGGTCATAGTAGACCTTGGCCGGCTCCTCGACGCCCAGTTGCAGGCCCTTGTTCAGGTCCGGCAGGCTGTCGGCATAGCGGTGCTGGCCGATCGCGACCGCCCCTCGGTTGACGTAGGCTTCGCCCATGTCCGGCTTGATGCGGACAGCGTCATCGAAGTCCCTGGTCGCCGCCGCCCAGGCCATCCGCCGCATCCTCAGGACCCCTCGGTTGACCAGGGTGCCGGCCCGGTCGCGGTTGTCGAGCATCTCCTTGTCGAGCGCCTCGGTGCAGGTTTCCTCCTGGCGCGGTTGCGCCTTGCCGGAGAGCGCCGCCTTGGAGCAGGCCTCTGCGAGGCCGCCGCCGATCACCGTCACCGAGCCCCGGGCTTCGGTTCCCACCAACAAGGCCGCGACGGCCGCGGCGCCCACGATCAGCCGCTTCATCTGAATCGCTCCTGCGAGGCCGGGCGGCCTTGGTGCCGCAGACCGGCGTTCTCAAAGAGAGTCCTCCCGCAGCCAGCGGCTGTCAACGCGGGCTTACATGGCGTGCTGGATCTGAAGTTCGCCCACCCAGGCGCAAGTGCGGGCGAACGGCTGAACTGCGGCGCGAGCGTCAAACAGGGCCGGCGGCCGCCGCGCTGGCCCGGCGGAACCGCACCAATTCGCGGTGCAGGATATAGATGCCGCTGGCCGTCACCACCGCCGCGCCGGCGAGCGTCGCCGCATGCGGCAGCTCGCCCCAGACCAGGAACCCCAGGATCGTCGCCCAGATCAGCTGGGTGTAGTCGAAGGGCGCCACCACGCCCACCGGCGCGACGCGGATCGCCTCGGTCAGGAGCAATTGGCCCACCCCGCCGATCATGCCGCCCAGGATCAGGATGGCCAGGGTCAAGGGGTCCGGCGTCACCCAGTGGAATAGCGAGCCGGTCAGCCCCACCGCAACGCCGCCAAGGGTGAAATAGAAGACGATGGTCGGGCCTTTCTCGGTGACCGAGATCTGACGGATCGCCACCATGGCCGCGGCGCTGCCCAGCGCGGCCGTCAGGGCGAAGGCGACGCCCACCAGGTTCATGTGGCCGGGCTCCGGCCGCACCATGATCAGGACGCCGACGAAGCCCACGAAGACGGCGCCCCAGCGGTGGCGGCCCACGAACTCGCGCAGCACCAGGGCGGAGAGCGCGGTCATGAACAGAGGCGCGGCGAAGGTGAAGGCCGTGGCCTCGGTCAGCGCCAGGCGCTGCACCGCGAAGAAGCTGCAGACCATGCTGGTCAGCCCGACGGTGGAGCGCGCCAGATGGCCCAGCGGCCTGCGGGTCTTGAGCACCGAAGGCCCGGCGGTGCGCCAGATGTAGAGGCCGAGCGGCACGAAGGCAAAGGCGTTGCGGAACAACACGATCTCGAACACCGGCACGCCGCGGTGCCCGGTCCATTTCACCGTCGCGGTCATGCAGGCGACGCAGACCATGGCCAGCATCCGGTAGGCGATGCCGAGGCCGTTGCGGTGGTGCGTCGGGTGGTCGGCGGCGGGCGTCACCGCGGCGGTTTGCGGGCGCCCGGCCGGACGGTCAACCACCGGGGAGTCTTCACGGCGAACGCCGGCCCCCGCGCTACCGGCCGTCCACCGAATAGGCCAGCAGGACGTTGACACCGTTGGAGCCCACCCTCGCGAAGCTATTGTTGCCGCTGGCGACGTAGACCATGCCGTTGGCCACCGTCGGCCCCATGCCGTCGATGCCGCCGCCCGGCTGGCCCTTGATTCCGTTGACGGTGTCGTAGGTCCGCGAGGTGGTGGAATCCTGCCAGACGACCTTGCCGGTGCTGGCGTCGTAGGCGCGGAACCAGCCGTCGAGGCCGCCTTCGAAGACGAAGCCCGGGATGATCGCCGGCGCCGCGGACTGGGCGCGGGCGCAGCGGCTGGGCCTGCCCTTGTCGCTGGCGTAGACGCAGGGCGCCTTGGGGGCCGGAGCCAACCAGGAGATGGCGCCGGTCGCCGGATCGAGCGCGTAGAGTCCGGCCTTGCCGGCCGGCGCGGCCGGCCTGGGATTGAACAGGTAGATGAGGTCGGAGATCGGCACATAGACCTTGGCGTCGTCCGCGCCGATGCCCCACTCCACGCCGCCCAGGGCCGAGCCCATGCCGACGATGGTCTTCCACAGGAGCCTGCCGTCGTCCGGATTGACGCCATAGACGACGCCCGACTTCTGGCCGGCCACCAGCACCTGCTTGCCGCCCTTCAGGGTCATCAGCACCGGCGTCGCGCCGAAATCATAGTCCGGGCCCATGGGCGTCGGGCAGTTGCCGGATTGCGATCTCGGGCCGCAGCCCATGACGAAATTGTCGTGCTGCGTCACCTGTCGACGCCACTTGACGGCGCCGGTCTTGAGGTCCAGCGCCACGATGGAATCGTTGCCGTCGGTGTCGATGTCGGTGTAGCTGTCGCCGGTGACGACATAGGCGAGGCCCCGCTTGCGGTCGATGGACGGCGCAGCCCAGACCGCGGCGCCCGCCGGGCCCTGGACCTTCCCGCCGGAGGCCTTGTCGCGGATCGTCTTCATCGGACCCGTGATCATGTAGGTCTTCCAGAGCAGCTTGCCGGTCTTCAGGTCTAGCGCCGCCACCGAGCCGCGGAAGGTGCAGCAGCTGTAGGTCTTGCTCATGGCGGCCGCCTCCTCGATGGAGGAGATCGGCACGATCAGGCGGTCCCCCGCCACCACCGGCGAACCGGTGAGGACGGAGATCGGATGCGTTTCCAGCTCGGCGCTCTTCCAGAGCTGCTTGCCGGTCTGGGCGTCGAAGGCGCGCACCACCCGGTCGCTTTCGCTGACGAAGGTCGCCCAGCCGCTGGGCGCGATCGCCGACTTCACCACCATCGGCGTGGTCCGCGAGACCAGGTCGTCCACCGTCCAGTGGACGCAGCCGGTCTTGGCGTCGAGGGCGTAGAACTTGCCCGAGCGGTTGGTGACGAACAGCCAATCGCCCACCACCGTCGGCTGGCCGCCGCCGGTCATCGCGAAGGCCCACTTCACCTTCAGCCGGGGGATGTCCGCGGCGGTGAGGCCGGGATGGCGCTGGAAGCGCGTCGAGGCGTCATCGACCCCCATGCTGGCCCAGTCGCCGGGCCCGGGCGTGATCGGCGGATTGGAGGCGCATTTGGGATCGGTCCCGACCACGCCGCCCTTGACCGCGACCTGCGGCATTTCCCGGCCATCGGCGGCAGCGGGCGCGCCCGCCGGCGCGGCGGTCTGCGCCGAAGTCAGGTAGGCCGCGACAGCCTGCTTGTCGGCGTCGGAGAGGCCCTGGGTCATCGGAGCCATGAGGCCGCCGGTCAGCGCCTGGACGATATCGCCCGGCGCGCGCTGGGCGAGATCCGCCCGGCTGGGCGCGCGCCCAGCGCCGCCTTCGTGGCAGCTCTGGCAGCGGGCCTCATAGATCGCCTGGCCGGAGGGCGCGGCGGCAGGCTGGGCCTGGGCGGCCGCGGCAAATGAGGAAACGCCCGCGAACACGAACCCCGCAAGCCAGATGCGAACTGACGACAACTCTATCCCCCCATACCGTTCTTCTGATTCAGGCGCGCCGCAGAATGCCCCGCCCGATGGCCGCCGTCACCCCTGGTCAGTGGCCCCCGTGTCCGGCGGAGGACGCCGCGCCGTCCTTCTCCATCCGCCGTGCGCCGGCCAGGATGGACGGCAGGGCGTAGTTGCCCTCGTGGCAGGCGTATTCGTAGATGATCCCGTGCATCGGGGCGAAGTCGTACTCGCCGCCCCAGGGCTTGTCCCAGATGTCCGGGTCGTCGATCTGGAACCTGTAATTGATCCGGGTGGGCGAGACGCGGGTGAAGCGCTCGGTCACCTTCAGGTTCTTCCACGCCCCCATGAACGCCTGCCCTTGCGGGATGTTGGTGGTCTCGACCACCAGGCTGTTCCCGTCATAGTGGCCGATGGAATCGCCCATCCAGGGCCGCACTCCGTCGGTCCGGTGCTGGCTGTTGAGCCGGACGATCCGCGAGTCGTGGATCATCTCCACCTGGATCACCACCGCGTCCGGCGTCTGCAGGATCTGGTAGTCGTTGTTGTAGTAGCCGTTGGGCAGCATCGGCGGGCCGGCGTTCGAGCCGAAGCCCATGATGCAGCGCTCGCCCAGAGAACGGTCCTCATAGCTGTCGAAGTTCTCCCGCGGAAAGCCTCGGGCCGCGGGGGCGCCGGCCTTGCGCGGCGGCGGCATCCCGTTGGGGGTGGTGAGGATGGAGGAGCGGAACTCGCCGTTCACCTCCATGATGTGGTTGCCCGGATCGATCCAGAAGGTGTTGTAGCCGCCCACGTCGCCGCCGGCCGCGGCGAAGTCGGGCCGGATGGCGATGAGCTTGGCCTCGGGCGCCTTCGCATCGGTGGCCGGCGCGGTCGGGGCGTTCGGGTCGGTGGGCTTGTCGGCCTCGGCCAGGGCGTCGCCGAACGCCTTCTCCAGCCCCTTGGCCTCCGCGGCCGACAGGGTCGACTTGTCCGTCAGGCGCGTGTTGCGGGTCAGCGGGGTCATGGTGGCGTTGGTCCAGTAGCCGGAGAGGTCCGGCTGGCCCTCGGCGTTCTTCGGCGGCGACCAGCCCGGCGACGGGATCGTGGGGTCGGCCACGACGGGCGCGGGGCGCGCGACCTTAGCCGAAGGGGCGGCCGCGGCGGCGGCGCAGGCGAGCAGGCTCGCGCCGGCGACCAGAACAAGCGCCTGGTTGATCTTCAACATGGTTTCCTCCTGCTCGTTCGAACTTGGATCGTTCTGCGTTCGGCATCCATCAACGCGAGACTGCGGACGCCGCCTTCGACTCGCTGGCCACGACCGTCGGCGAGCCGGCCGGCGCCGGCAGGGCGGTAGGGGCCTTGGCGGGGCCGCGCTTCGGCATCAGCTTCGCCGCCGCCGCCAGCTCCGCCGGATCGAGGGCGCCGTCATGATTGGTGTCGATGAGGGCGAAATACTTCTTCAGCATGGTGGCCGGGCCCTGGGGGCCGCCCTTGAGCTCGGCGAACTCGATCTTGCCGTCCATGTTGTCGTCGAGGACGCCCATCATCAGGTTGGCCTGCAGCGCCTTTTCGTACTCCGGCGTCTGGTGCTTCACCGTCTCGTCCACCCAGCGGTAGTGCAGGTAGGTGGCCATCATCTCGTCCTTGGTTTGCTCGCCCCAGTAGACCGTCTTGCTCGGGTCGGGGTTGCCGGGGTTGCGGGTCGAGTTGTCGTAGGTCCAGCGCGCGACGATCTTCGCGCCGGCCGGCACCTTCAGCGGCGTCTTCAGGAAATACTCGTACTGCCAGTTGAAGTCGTAGCGCGGCAGGGCCAGTAGCCTCTCCTCCTTGCCGTTCGGATAGAGGATCGAGACGTTGGTCGATTGGCCGCGCATGTGGGCGTGCGGGGTGATGCCGTAGAGGATCGCGGCCTTCGGGAAAGTGATGTACGAGGTCTCGTGGTGGAACTCCTCGCCCGGCGGGATCTCGATCGAGAAATCGAAGATGCCGAAGGTCCGCAGGATGTACTTCGGCTCCTGGCCCTTGGGATAGAAATAGATCCCCATCTGGGTCTTCTCGGTCGTCGCCCGGCCGTAGGGCGTATAGTGGTTCTGGAAGCCGACCCCGCCGGAGGGCGGCACCCAGACGCCGGTGTCGGCCGGCTGAATGTTGGAGCCGCGGCCCGGGCCGTAGCCGCCCAGCGAGGCGCCCCAGGAGCTTTCGGAGAAGGTCGCACCGGTGTGGTCCGAGGCCACCACGCCGGTCAGGATGTGGTGCACCACCTGGCGGTCGGAGACGCGGAAGGTGGTGGCCTTCATCCAGCGGCCCTCGGTCATGGCGTTGGCCACCACGGGGTGCTGGTAGTCCATGACGCCTGAGGCCGGGATCTTCACCTCAGGCACATTGAGCACGACGTCGGGCTTGCCGAGCGGCCAGTCGGGCGCCTGGAACCTGATCTTCTTCAGCGGATCTTCGCCCGCGCCGCGCGGCGATCCGGCGTCGATCCAGTGGACCAGGGTCTTCATCTGGCCCGGCGTCCGGCGGTCGTCGTCCTGGAAGGCGCCGACCGTCTCGTCGGCCAGGTAGGGCGGCATGCGGTGGGTGCGGATCACTTCGCGGATCATCGGCGAGAAGCCCTTGATCTGCTCATAGGTGTTAAGCGGCATCGGCCCGATCCCGCCCGGCTGGTGGCAGGTGGCGCACTTGGCCTGGACGATCGGGGCGATGGTGCGGGCGTAGGAGATGTTCGCGAAGGTGCTGGCCCGCGCCCGCTCCGGGAAGGCGATCAGCTCGCCCTGGGCCTCGCGGCTTGTCAGCGCCACCTTTTGGCCCGCCGACAGGGCGTCGATCGCGGCCTTCGCGCCGTCTACCGGCCCGCGATAGGCGATGGTCCATCCGCGCGGGTCGATGACGATGACCTCGGCGGCGCGGGTGACGCCGAGCTCCTCGCCGACCAACTGCTCGTAGTCGAACAGGATCGGCATCTCGAAACCGGCGGCCCGGGCGTCGGCGACGACCGGGTCGCGACGGTCGCCGATGCGGCTGTCCACGGCCAGCATGTCGACGCCCTTGCCGGCATAGGCGGCCTTCAGCGCCATCAGCGCCGGCGCATCGACGCGCAGCTGCCTGTCGCCCGAAGCGTAGGTGACCAGGACCACGGCCTTGTCGTCGCCCATCCGATAGAGCTGGCGGGCGAGCAGGTTCTGGTCGGCCAGCACGAAATCGTCGACCCGCGCCGGCCCCGCAACCTTGGTCGCCTCGGCCTGGGCCGCGGCGACACCCTGCGACGCGCTCCCGAGCGCAAACGCGCCGAGGGCCGCGGCGAGCGTCCCCACACTCACGGCCATGGCCTTCATCGAAACCCTCATCCGTCCGGCCTCCCCGCCGCATCCCGATCGCCACCGTTTCCCCGGGTTCGGTTTCATCCGGATTTCAGCGTTCCACGCGCGGTCATTCTACACCCTGCCGAAGGCGCCGTGGCGCGAAGCAAGAGCGGAAACGAGAATTTTGGCGGCGACTGTCGGAGACGGCTAGTCTGACCCGTCCTCAGCTCGACAAGGTAAGCTCCGCGATGCTCTACGCCCTGCTCTGCTACAACTCCGAAGAGACCGTCTTCTCCTGGTCCAAGGCGGAGGACGACGCGGTCATGGCCCGGCTGGGCGTCGTGCACGGCCGGCTGGCCGAGCAGGGCAAGCTCGGCCCGTCCCTGCGCCTGTTGCCCACCACCGCGGCCACCACCCTGCGCAAGAGCGATCCGCCGATGATCGTCGACGGCCCGTTCGCGGAGACCAAGGAGCAGCTGCTGGGCTTCTACGTCGTCGACTGCGACGACCTGGAAGAGGCGCTGGGCGTCGCCCGCGATCTCGGGGCGGCGAACCCCGGCGGGGCTTATGAGATCCGCCCCCTTCGGTTGTTCCTGCCCGGAACCCTGCCTGCCGACGCGGCCGCCGGATGACCGACCTGGCCTGGATAGACGCCGCGCTGAGCTCGGCGCGGCCCCAGGCGATCGGCGCCCTGCTGCGCTATTTCCGCGACCTCGACACCGCCGAGGAGGCCTATCAGGAGGCTTGCCTGCGGGCGCTGAAGACCTGGCCGCAGAAAGGGCCGCCACGCGACGCCGCCTCGTGGCTGATCATGGTCGGGCGCAACGCGGCGCTGGACGGCGTGCGGCGCAAGAGCCGGCTCACGGAGTTGCCGCCGGAGGACGCGATCTCCGACGTGGACGATGTCGAGACCCCGATGGCCGAGCGGCTGGACGGGGCCCACTACCGCGACGACATCCTGCGGCTGATGTTCATCTGCTGCCATCCGGACCTGCCGGCGACCCAGCAGATCGCGCTGGCGCTGCGCATCGTCTGCGGCCTCTCGGTCCGGCAGATCGCCAGGGCGTTCCTGGTGAGCGAAGCGGCCATGGAGCAACGCATCACCCGCGCCAAGGCCCGCATCGCCAAGGCCGAGACGCCCTTCGAGACCCCCGGGCCGGTCGAGCGCTCGGAGCGGCTCGCCGCGGTCGCGGCCATGGCCTACCTGGTGTTCAACGAGGGCTATTCGGCCGGGGCCAACGAAGCCGAGGCCCGCGCGCGGCTAAGCGAGGAGGCGATCCGGCTCGGTCGCCTGCTGCTTCGGCTGTTCCAGACCGAGCCGGAGATCATGGGCCTGACCGCCCTGATGCTGCTGCAGCACGCGCGCGCGGCGGCCCGGTTCGACGCCGGCGGTGCGATCGTGCTTCTGGAGGACCAGGACCGGACGCTCTGGAACCGCGACATGATCGGTGAGGGCCTGGCGCTGATCGACAAGGCCATGCGCCACCGCCGGCCCGGGCCCTACCAGGTGCAGGCCGCCATCGCCGCGCTTCACGCCCGGGCTGCGCAGGTCCAGCACACCGACTGGGCGGGCATCGACGCGCTCTACGGGGCGCTGGAGCGGCTGACGCCGTCTCCGGTGGTCACGCTCAATCGCGCCGTGGCGGTCTCGAAGGCGCGCGGGCCGGCCGAGGCGCTGGCGATGATCGAGCCCTTGGGCGAGGCGCTGAACGGCTATTTCTACTTCTTCGGCGCACGCGGGGCCTTCCTCCTGCAGCTCGGCCGCAACGCCGAGGCGAAGGAGGCCTTCGACCGCGCCATCGCGCTGGCCAACACCGCCGCCGAGGCGGCCCACATCCGCGGCCAGATCGACCGGCTGACGGCCGACGCCCAGGCAGGTTAGGGGCGCGGCGAAGGCGGCTCCAGCCGCACGCGCTCATGGGCGTAGTCGAACGTCACCAGGTAATGGGAGAGCACGCTCTCGCCGATGTTGCCAGCTTCGGCGCGCGAGGAGAGGCCGCCCATGTGGTCGCCGGCCAGCAGCACCGGCAGGCCCTGCTGCTCCATCCCGGCCAGGGATAGCGTCCCGGCCCGTCCGCGGCGAAACGCCAAAGTCCCGCCCACGCCGGTCCCGCCGGCATCGACGGTTACGTCGAACCAGCTCGGCGAGCCCTTGGCCTCGACCCAGGCCTTGAACAGGATGACGTCGGTATTGTTGCCGGTGTCGAGGCCGAACCACCCGCTGCGCCCGTCGATGCTGGCCTCGGCGAGCGGCATGTCGCTGGTGAAGCGGATGGGGGCGCCCTCGGGGTTTCCGTCGGACGTGGCCAGGCGCAGCGCGAGGCGCCCGGCGGCATAGTCCAGCGTCGCCGAGAACCGCTCGAACAGCTCCAGCCCGATGATGCCGGAGATCGCCGTCGGCCGGTTCCCTGCGCCCGCCGCCTGGCCGAGATCCAGGTGCAGGACGACGAACGGCTGATCGGACATTTGCGCGCCGCCAAGATCGACCGTCGCGACCTTGGTGAACTGGGTCGGCGTCGAGCCCTGGCCCGCGCCCCGGCTGAACCCGGAGCCGCTCAGCGGGAGGCCCAGCATCTGCGCCGCGGCTGGCGTCAGGATGTCGTGGCCGCCGGTGTCCAGGATGAACAGCAGCGGCCCGCGGCCATTGATGCGCGCCTCGACGATCGGAAACCCGCTCATCGGATCCAGCCGGAACGGCGCATAGGCCACCGGCGCGCCGCCGGCGATGACGGCGTCTTGCGGCCCGGCCGGGGGCCGGCGCAGCTCGGCGGTCGGAGCCTCGTCGAGGCTGTAGCGCGAAATGCGCGCGTCGCCGGTTTCCTGTTGGTCGCCGTTGTCAGTGGCGACGTCGAAGGGCAGGACCAGGCCCTCAGCGAGGCGGTAGTCGCGATAGCGGACGACCTGGTCGTGGTCGCCCACCCCGATGATCGCCCGGTCCAGGCGGTGGTCCGCACGCCGGATCCACAGGCTGACTGCGCGCCCGCCCGGCGGCGTCGCCAGGACGCGGTCGAAGACCTGGTCGCCTTCGGTGGCCGGCGCCTGCGCTGCGAGTACGGCCGCAGCCCGTTGCGGGAACAGGTAGCCGCGCGCCGCGAGATAGGCCTCGGTCACCGCAACGGTCCGGGCCTCCTCGGAGTCCAGCGGATGAACGCCCCCGGAGTCGTCCATCCGCCAACGGCCCGCCTGGTCGAGGCCCTCGGCATTGCTGAACAGGGGATAGTCGGCGCGCCGGCTGAAGTGGCCGCTGAGGAGATCTTCCGACGACCGATAGGGCCCCGCCAGGCCGAAGCTGGCCTTTTCGCCCACCGCCGAAACCACGCCCACGCCGTCCCAGCGCACGCCGCCTGTGGCGGCCTTGACCTGCGCCATCAGCGCCGCGGGCGACGGCTCAGCGGCCTGCGCCGGCACAGGCGCCGAGCCTGCCAGGGCCAGCGCCAGCACCGCCGATCCGAGCCAGGCCCCGCCGCGTCGCGCCATGGCTCAGGCCCGCGGGGGGATCACCGGCAGCAGCAGGTGGCTCGGCCGGCCGGAATCGACGAAGACCGTGTTCCGCGCGACCCGCCGGGTGAGGCCGGTCCCTTCCGGCGCGCCGGTGTTCGGGTTGACGTCGAAGTGCGGGAAGTTGCTCGACGACACGTCGAGGCGGATGCGGTGGCCCCTCTTGAACAGGTTCGAGGTCGGGAAGGCCGTGACCTTGATCGGATAACTCCGGCCCGGCTGCATCATTGCTGGAGACGCCCAGCTGTCGCGGTAGCGGCACCGCAGGATCCCGTCGGTGAGGTTGAGGGCATAGCCCGCGGGGTAGTCCTCGCTCGGCGGATAGACGTCGATCAGCTTGATGGTGAAGTCGGTGTCCGGCCCGTCTGAGGCGACCCAGAGGTTGGCCTCGATGGCGCCGGTGACCTCGACGTCCTCGGCGAGCGGCGGGGTCTGGAACACCAGCACGTCGGGCCGCGCCTCCAGGGGCAGGTAGGGCTGGCGCGCGCCGTAGATCTGCGGGCCCTCGCGCTGGTCGTAGCCGCCGCCCCTCATCAGAGGCTCGCCCGAGGTGATCGTCCCGCCGATGCTCGGAACGGGATGGTTGGGGTCGAAGTCGTAGGTCAGCGGCGCGGCGGCGGCCGGGAGCGTGGCCGGCGAAAGCGAACCGTCGCCGTGCAGGTGAAAGGCCGTGACCTGGGCGTCGGCGATCGGCCAGGCGCGCTCGGTGCGCCATCGCCCGCCGTGCATCAGCCGGCCCTCCGGCGTCTTGCGCCCGGAGCCGCCGCCCATGACGAAGATGCGCACCGGCGGATCGGGGTCGGCCCGGCTGGAGCGCTTCAGGTGGCGGTCGAACCAGGCCAGGCGCTGGGCGTCGTAGTCGGCGTGACCCAGGGCGTCCAGGGTCGCGCCCGGCCCCAGCTCGATATCGCCGGCGTAGGTGGTCGAGCGCGCGCCGTGGGTCCAGGGGCCCATGATCAGCCGCACCGGCCCGGCCTTTCGCGTCGAAAGCCCGACATAGTTGTCCGTCGCCGTGCGCGAATAGGCGTCGTACCACCCGGACACGTGCACCATGGCCACGTCGGCGAACCGGTCGTAGGAGCCCTCGGCATAGATGCCGACCCGCTTCCAATAGGCGTCGAAATTGCCGTGCCGCCACTGGTCGAGGACATAGGCTTCGTAATCCGGGATCAGCGACAGCGGCGTGTGGCCCGGCTTCCAGGGCATGGAGGCGAACCAAGCCTTCAGGTCGATGGCCTTCAGCGCGGCCATCAGGCGCGGGTTCTTCTGCGCCTCGGGACTCTCGAGGCCCAGGTTGTAGGCCCAGGTCACCTGCTTCAGCTCGAAGGCGCCGCCCTGGCGGATGCCGTCCTGGTAGGCGTTGGAAAAGCCGCCACACTCGACGAACATCGCCTTGAGGCCCGGCGGATCGAGGCAGGCCAGGGCCACCTGCGTGTGGGCCGCGTAGGACAGGCCCATGGTGCCGATGCGCCCGTCGCTCCAGGGCTGTGTCACCAGCCAGCGGCAGGTGTCGAGGCCGTCGGCGCCTTCGTTGACGTATTTGACGAACTCGCCCTCGGAATCGTAGCGGCCGCGGCAGTCCTGGAACACCACCACATAGCCTTGCCGCACATAGGTCGCGGCGACCTCGGCGCGAGTCTTGGGGGTTTTCGGGTCAGCCTGGGTGATGTCGCGGAAACTGGTGACGTTGCGGCCGTAGGGCGTGCGCTCCATGACCACCGGGAAACGGCCGGCGACCGCCTTGCCGTTCCGCGCCGGGCGGAAGACGTCGGTGGCGAGGTTCACGCCGTCGCGCATCGGCACGCGGAGATTGGTCTCCAGCACGACCTCATACGGGCCCGATGGCTGGGCCCTGGCGCGCGCGGCGCCAGCCAGGGTGAAGGCCGCGATCAGCCGGGAGAGGCCGCGGCGCGTGGGGAACGCGTGCTGATTCATCGGCGAAAAAGGTCGCACGCCCTGTCGGAGCCGCCTAGCGTCGTTCGTCCTTAAGGCAAAGCTCCAGGGAGGACGAACATGAGCGAGAACCGGATGCCCCAGATCGAGCCGGGTTCCATGCCGCGTCCGAAGGGCGGAATCGTCAGCTACCTGCAACTCAGCGACGCGGCCGCGGCCTCGGACTTCTACCAGAGGGCGTTCGCCGCCCGGGAGGTGGCCCGCATGTTCCATCCCGACGGCAAGCGGATCATCCACTGTCACCTCTACATCAACGAAGGCTCGCTGATGCTGAACGACGCCTTCCCCGACCAGGGCATGCCGCTGGAGACGCCGCAGGCCTTCACCCTGACCCTGATGGTTGATGACATCGATACATGGTTCAGACGGGCGGTGGCCGCAGGGTGCGAGGTGACGGCGCCGGTGGCGACGATGTTCTGGGGCGACCGCTACGGCGCGCTGAAGGATCCGTTCGGGGTCAACTGGGCGATGAACGAGGGCGCCGCGGAGGCCCCGGAACAGGGCGCACGCCGATGAGCGAAACCACGGGATCGCGGCCGATGCGATGGGCAGGGTGGGGCCTGACAGGCCTGTTCGCCGCCTTCATGATTTTTGACTGCGGCATCAAGCTCGCGCGCATGCCGATCGTTGAGCAGACCGGCGCCCAGATGGGTCTGCCGAACGGCAGCGGCTTCGGGATCGGGGTTATGGAGGGCCTGATCCTGGCCCTTTACCTGTTCCCCCGCACATCGGTCCTCGGAGCGGTTCTGGTCGCGGCCCTGATGGGTGGCACGGCCGCGATCCACTGGATCCACGGCGACCCCTGGTCCAGTCACATCCTGTTCGGCGTCTACCTGGCGCTCATGGCCTGGGGCGGCCTGTGGCTGCGCGACACCAGGCTCCGCGCCTTGATGCCCTACCGGCGCGCCTGAGGCGTTCCGCCGACCGAAAAGGACACCTCGCAGGACCAGCCGGGCCGATGTCGCCGCGTTACGCAACCGTTACGCTGTTGCAGCGCGGGAAGGTTCCGACGCGAGGCGGAAAGACGCCCGTCATCGGGAAGCCTTACTGAGGGGCGACTTGGCTTGGCAGACGCCCCCCATTCCGCGAGGAGCGGGGGGAACGGCGTTCGCCGTGCCGTCGTTAAGGCAAAGCTTGCGCCGGAGTGCGCCGGTCGACAGGTGGCTTCGGAGGAACGATGGACAACCGCACGCGGGCCAAGAGCTTCTGGGCGAAGAGCGAGGGCCATCCGCTCCGGCGCATCGTCATCGTGCTGCTGGTTCTGGCCGCGGTCGCCGGCCTGGTCTGGCTCGCGGTGTCGCTGGCGCAGGGCGGCAAGTCCGCGGGACCCGGCGGGCGCGGCGGCGGGCGGCGGCCCACGACGACGGTGGGCGTGGCCACAGCCGCCACCTCCGACATCCCGATCACCCTCGACGCCCTGGGCACGGTGACGCCCGCGGCCACGGTGACCGTGACCCCGCAGGTCTCCGGCGTGATCACCCAGATCCTCTTCAAGGAGGGTCAGACGGTCAAAAAGGGCCAGGCGATCGCGGTGATCGACCCCAGGCCGCTGCAGATGGCGCTGTTGCAGGCGCAGGGCGTCCAGACCCGCGACGAGGCGCAATTGGCCAACGCCAGGCTGCTGCTGAAACGCGATCAGACCCTGTTGACCCAGGACTCCATCGCGCGGCAGGACGTCGACACCCAGGCGGCCCTCGTCAAGCAGCTCGAAGGCACGGTGATGACCGACAAGGCGGCCGTCGGGACCGCCAAGCTGAACCTCGGCTACTCCAAGGTCGTGGCGCCGGTGGCCGGCCGCATCGGCCTGCGCACCATCGACCTCGGCAACTTCATCCAGGCGGGCAGCGCGACGGGCCTTGCGGTGGTCACCGAAGTCACGCCCATCGACGTCGAGTTCACCATCCCGCAGGACTCCGTCCCCGCCCTGCAGCAGCAGGCCGATCACGGTCGCCTGCCGGTCACGGCCTACGACCGCACCAAGACGGTGGTGCTGGATCAGGGCTTCTTCTCGACGCTCGACAACCAGGTCGATACGACCACCGGCACGGTGAAGGCCAAGGCCCGTTTCCCCAATGCCCACGGAACCCTGTTCCCGAGCCAGTTCGTCAACGTCCGCATCGCCATGCAGACCCTGCACAACGTGGTCGTCGTGCCGGTCACCGCGGTCCGCACCGGCCCGCAAGGGGATTTCGTGTGGATCCTGCGGCCCGACAAGACCGTGACCAAGCGGATGGTGACCCGTGGCCCCGGCACGCCGACCACCACCAGCATCACCCAGGGCCTGCAGCCCGGCGAGAAGGTGATCACCGAGGGTGGCGACCGCCTGACCGAGGGCGGCAAGGTCCAGCTGCCCGGCGACCGGCCGAGCGCGATGCTGGCCTGCGCGGCGGACATGAAGAAGCTCTGCAACGGCAAGCAGGGCCGCGAGGCGATGATGTGCCTGCGCCAGAACAAGGCCAAGGCCAGCGCACCCTGCCAGGCGGCGATGGCCTCGGGCAGGCGCGGAGGCGCCGGCGGCCGGGGCTCGGGCGGCGGTCAGCCCAGCGGCGCTGGCGCCGAGGCCTCGGCTTCGAGCCCCGCCGCGCCGGCCGCGACCTCGAGCGGCGGCGGATTCGCGCCGTCACCGGAATTTGCGGCGGCGCGCCAGGCCATGGCCCAGGCCTGCAGCGGCGACATGACCAAGCTTTGCGCCGGACAGCAGGGCCGCGAAGCCTTCAGGTGCCTGCGCCAGAACAGGGACAAGGCCAGCGGAACCTGCCAGGCCGCCATGGACAAGATGCCCCACAGGCCGCAACCGCCGGCGGGCGGGTGAGGACCAGAGCGCGGGCTGGCCACAGCGGATGAACCCGTCACGCCCCTTCATCATGCGACCCGTCGCGACCGCGCTCCTGATGGTGGCGATCGTGCTGGCGGGGCTCGTGGGCTTCCGGCTCCTGCCGCTCTCGGCCCTGCCGGAGGTGGACTATCCCACCATCCAGGTCTCGACCCTCTATCCGGGCGCCAGCCCCGAGGTCATGGCCCAGACGGTGACCGCGCCGCTCGAGCGGCAATTCGGCCAGATGTCGGGGCTGGAGCGGATGAGCTCGGTCAGCTCGGCCGGCGCCTCGGTGATCACCCTGCAATTCACCCTGGTGGCCAGCCTGGACGTGGCCGAGCAGGAGGTGCAGGCCGCGATCAACGCCGGGGGCAACCTGCTGCCCGCCGACCTGCCCGCGCCGCCGATCTACGCCAAGGTGAACCCCGCCGACGCGCCGGTGCTGACGCTGGCGGTGACCTCCGACACCGTGCCGCTGCCCGATGTGCAGAACATGGTGGACACGCGCCTGGCCCAGAAGATCAGCCAGGTCTCCGGCGTGGGCCTGGTGACGCTGTCGGGCGGCCAGCGGCCGGCCGTGCGCATCCAGGTGGACACCCGGTCGCTGGCCTCCTACGGGCTCACCCTCACCTCGGTGCGCAACGCCATCAGCGCGGCCAACGCGAATACCGCCAAGGGCAGCTTCGAGGGACCGACCCGCAGCTATTCGATCAACGCCAATGATCAGCTGCTGACCGCCGACGATTACAGGAACCTGATCATCGCCACCCGCAACGGCGGCTCGGTGCGGCTGTCCGACGTGGCCAACGTGATCCAGGGCGCGGAGAACGTCCGGCTCGGCGCCTGGTCGGGCAAGACGCCGGCGATCATCGTCAACGTCCAGCGCCAGCCCGGCGCCAACGTCATCAAGACCGTCGACGCCATCAAGGCCCAGCTGCCGGAATTGACCGCCGCCCTGCCGCCGTCGCTGAAGGTGGCCGTGCTCTCCGACCGCACCACCGGCATCCGCGCCTCGGTGCATGACGTGGAGATGGAGCTGCTGCTGGCGGTCGTCCTGGTGGTGCTGGTGATCTTCTTCTTCCTGCACAGCCTGCGCGCCACCGTGATCGCCGGGCTGGCCGTGCCGATCTCGCTGATCGGGACCTGCGGGATCACCTACCTCTTGGGCTTCAGCCTGAACAACCTCTCCCTGATGGCGCTGACCATCGCCACCGGCTTCGTGGTCGACGACGCCATCGTCATGCTGGAGAACATTTCCCGCCACATCGAGGACGGCGAGCCGCCGTTCGAGGCGGCCCTGAACGGCGCCAAGCAGATCGGCTTCACGATCATATCGCTGACGGTCTCGCTGCTGGCGGTGCTGATCCCGCTGCTGTTCATGGGCGACGTGGTGGGGCGCTTGTTCCGCGAGTTCGCCATCACCCTGGCCATCACCATCCTGATCTCGGCGGTCGTCTCCCTGACGCTGACGCCGATGATGGCCGCCCGCTGGATGCGCGAGGACGAAGGCGTCAAGCCGGGCACCTTCGGCGAGAAGACCCAGAAGTGGTTCGACCGCGTGGTCGGGCGCTACGACCGCGCGCTGATCTGGGTGCTGGACCGGCAGAAGGCGACGCTGATCGTGGCGGTGGCCACCTTCGCGCTCACCGTCCTGCTCTACGTCGTGATCTCCAAGGGCCTGTTCCCGGTGCAGGACACCGGCCAGCTCCAGGCGCGGCTGCAGGCTCCAGAGACGGTGTCCTACCCGCGGATGGTGCAGTTGCAGCAACAGGTGACCGCCGCGCTGCTGACCGACCCCGCGGTGGCCAACATCAGCTCCTTCGTCGGCGTCGACGGCGCCACCAACGCCTCGATCAACAGCGGCCAGCTGCTGATCAACCTGAAGCCCAGCCACGGCTCGCAGGCCAAGGTCATGCAACGGCTTCGCGGCCTGGCCAGCCAGACGCCCGGCGTGGCGCTCTACCTGCAACCCACCCAGGACCTCACCGTCGACGCTGAGTCGGGCCCCACCCAGTACCGGGTCTCCGTGGAAGGCGCGAACACCCAGCAGGTGGACGGCTGGGCGGTGAAGCTGGCGGACGGGCTGGCGCAGGACCGCAAGCTGCAGAACGTCACCACCAACGCCGCCGACCGAGGCCTGTCAGCCTATGTGGACATCGACAGGGACACCGCCGCGCGGCTCTCGATCACGCCCGCGGCGGTCGATGACGCCCTCTACTCGGCGTTCGGCCAACGGATCATCTCGACCATCTTCACCGAGACCAACCAGTACCGCGTGATCCTGGAAGCCCAGCCGTCGGAGGCCACGCCGGCCGGATTGGCGGCCGTTCAGCTGCAGGCGACGGGGGGTGCGACGCCGCTGGCGTCGGTGGCCACCATCAAGGAGCAAAGCGCGCCGCTCGAAGTCCGCCACGTCGCCCAGTTCCCGGCCGCCACCGTGGGATTCGATACCGGCCAGGGGACCTCGCTGGGGGGCGCGGTCACCGAAATCCGCAAGGTCGCCGACAAGGTCGGCAAGCCGGCCGGGGTCACGCTCGCCTTCCTCGGCGCGGCGGGCGCCTATGAGCGGAGCCTGAACAACGAGCTGTGGCTGATCCTGGCCGCCGTGGTCTGCGTCTACATCGTCCTGGGCGTGCTCTACGAGAGCTACATTCACCCGCTGACCATCCTGTCCACCCTGCCCTCGGCCGGGGTGGGCGCGCTGCTGGCGCTGATGTTCACTGGCAACGACCTGGGGGTGATCGGGATCATCGGCATCATCCTGCTGATCGGCATCGTCAAGAAGAACGCGATCATGATGATCGACTTCGCGCTCGACGCCGAACGCGAGCAGGGCATGAGCGCGCGCGACGCCATCCACCAGGCCGCCCTGCTGCGCTTCCGCCCGATCCTGATGACCACCATGGCCGCGCTGTTCGCGGCGATCCCGCTGATGCTGGGCCTTGGCCAGGGGGCGGAGCTGCGCCGGCCGCTGGGCATCGCGATCTTCGGCGGGCTGATCGTCAGCCAGTTGCTGACCATCTTCACGACCCCGGTGGTCTATCTGGCCTTCGACCGGCTGGGGCCCAGGAAGCGCAGGACCGGGGCCGCGCAAGGCGAGCCGCCGGCGCCCCCCGAGCCGCAACCGGAGCCCGCGGAGTGAACCTCTCCGGCCCCTTTATCCGCCGGCCGATCGCCACCATCCTGCTGACCGTCGGCCTGGCGCTGGCCGGCGTGGCAGGCTTCTTCGTGCTGCCGGTGGCGCCGCTGCCGATGGTGGATTTCCCGGCGATCTCGGTGTCGGCCAACCTGCCGGGCGCGAGCCCCCAGACCATGGCCTCCAGCGTGGCGACGCCGCTGGAGCGACGGCTCGGCACCATCGCCGGCATCAACGAGATCACCTCGTCCAGCTCCACCGGTTCGACGCGGATCGGCTTGCAGTTCGACCTGTCGAAAAACGTCGACGCCGCCGCGCGCGAGGTTCAGGCGGCCATCAACGCCGCGCGCGCCGACCTGCCCACCACGCTGCGCAGCAACCCGACCTACCGCAAGGCCAACCCCGCAGCGGCGCCGGTGATGATCCTGGCCCTCACCTCGGACACCAAGACGCCGGGGCAAATCTACGACGCCGTCAACAACATCGTGCAGCAGCGCCTCAGCCAGGTGACCGGCGTCGGCGACGTGGAGATCGGCGGCGGCTCGCAGCCCGCGGTGCGGGTGGAGCTCTCGCCCTCCTCCCTCAACCGCTACGGCGTCAGCCTGGAGGACGTCCGCGCCGCCCTGCAGTCGGCCAACGCCAACCGGCCCAAGGGCGCGGTGCAGGATGCGGGCGGCCGCCGGCTGCAGATCTACACCAGCACCGGCGGCGTCAAGGCCGCCGACTACCGGCCTTTGATCATCGCCTACCGCAACGGCGCCCCGATCCGCCTGTCGGACGTGGCCGACGTGATCGACAGCGTGCAGGACACCCGCACGATCGGCCTGTTCAACGGCAAGCCGGCGATCGTGGTGCTGATCACCCAGCAGCCGAACGCCAACATCATCGCCACCGTCGACGCGGTGCGCGCGACCCTGCCGCTGCTCGCCGCCCAACTGCCGGGCGACGTGAAGCTACAGGTGGCGTCGGACCGGACCACCAGCATCCGCGCGTCCCTGCGCGAGATCGAGATCACCCTGACCATCGCCATCATCCTGGTGGTCCTGGTGGTCAGCGCCTTCATCCGCCGGGTGAAGGCGACCCTGATCCCGGCGGTGGCGACGATCGTCTCGCTGCTCGGCACCTTCGGGGCGATGTACCTCTTGGGGTTCAGCCTCAACAACATCTCGCTGATGGCGCTTACCGTCGCGTCCGGTTTCGTGGTCGACGATGCGATCGTGGTCCTGGAGAACACCAGCCGTCACATCGAAAGCGGCATGGGCCGTTTCGAGGCGGCGCTGGCCGGCGCCAAGCAGGTCGGCTTCACGGTGGTCTCGATGAGCATCTCGCTCGTGGCGGTGTTCATCCCCTTGATCTTCATGGGCGGCCAGGTCGGGCGGCTGTTTCGCGAATTCGCGGTGACCCTGTCGGCCGCGGTGCTGATTTCGCTGGTGATCTCGCTCACCACGACGCCGATGATGTGCGCCTACCTACTGCGCTCCAAGGACGAGGAAAAGCCGCCCGGCGCGGTCTCGCGGGCGTTCGACCGGGGGTTCCGGCGGCTGCACAGGGCCTATGAGCACAGCCTCGATTTCGCGCTGTCGGCGAAGCCGCTGATGATGCTGATCCTGTTCGCGATTATCGGGCTCAACGTCTATCTCTACATGGCCATCCCCAAGGGCTTTTTCCCGATCCAGGACTCCGGGCGGCTGAACGGCGGCCTGCGCGCCGACCAGTCGATCTCCTCGGAGGAGATGGGGCGCAAGATGAAAGAGCTCGTCGCGATCCTGATGAAGGATCCGGCGGTCTCCACCGTGGTGGGCTTCACCGGCGGGGGCCGGGCCGGCGGCGGCTTCCTGTCGGTCGACCTGAAGCCCCGCGGCCAGCGCAAGGAGGGCGGCGAGGCGGTGATCCAGCGCCTTCGGCCGCAGCTCGCCAAGGTCACCGGCATCACCGTCTTCCTGAACCCGCAGCAGGACGTTCGCGCGGGCGGGCGGCAGAGCAACGCCACCTATCAGTACACGCTGAAGGCCGACAACGCCCAGGACCTCAAGACCTGGGCCCAGAAGCTCAACGATTCCATGGCCGAGAAGCCGGTGATGACCGACGTCAACACCGACCAGCAGGACAACGGGGTGGAGACCTTCGTCGACGTCGACCGCGACACGGCCGCGCGGCTTGGCGTCAACCTGCGCGACGTGGACAACGCGCTGTACGACAGCTTCGGCCAACGGCAGGTGGCCAACATCTACGAGGACCTGAACCAGTACACCGTGGTGATGGAGGCCGCGCCGATCTACAGCCGAGCGCCGGATTCCCTGGCCAACGTCTATGTGCCGGCGAGCAGCCCGGTGACCACCGCGCCCAGGGCGCGGGCGGCCCCGGCCGCCCAGAGCGCCGCCGCCGTGGCGGCCGCCAACGCAGCGGCGTCCCAGGCCAGTTCGAGCGCCGCCGCCCCGCGGGCGGCCGGAAGCGTAACCGGGGCCAGCGGCGCGGCGGCCGTCAACGCCGCCAATCCGGGGTCGCGCGACCCCTCCACCGGCAGCGCGCTCAACACCGCGGTGCGCAGGATGATCCCGCTCAGCGGCATCGCGCGGTTCTACAACCGCGCCACGCCGGCGGCGGTCCATCACCAGGACGCCGAGCTGGCGACCACCGTCTCCTTCAACCTGGCGCCGGGCGCCTCGCTGAGCGACGCCCAGGCGGCCATCGCCCAGTCGGAAGCCGACATCGGCATGCCGACCAACGTGCGCGGCAGCTTCCAGGGCACCGCCAAGGGCTTCGCCGACGCCCTGAAACAGGAACCGATCCTGATCCTGGCGGCCTTGACCGCGATCTACATCGTCCTGGGCGTGCTCTACGAGAGCCTGGTGCATCCGATCACGGTGATCTCCACCCTGCCCTCCGCGGGGGTGGGCGCGCTCCTCGCGCTGATGCTCTTCAAGATGGAGTTCTCGATCATCGCCCTGATCGGCGTCTTCCTGCTGATCGGCCTGGTGAAGAAGAACGCCATCCTGATCATCGACTTCGCGCTCGACGCCCAGCGCAGCCGCAACCTGACGGCCGCGGAAGCGGTGCGCGAGGCCTGCCTGCTGCGGTTCCGCCCGATCCTGATGACCACCATGGCCGCGGGCCTCGGCGCCCTGCCGCTGGCGGTCGGCTTCGGCGAGGGCTCGGAGCTGCGCCAGCCGCTGGGCATCGCCATCATCGGCGGCCTGATCGCAAGCCAGCTCCTCACCCTGCTCACGACGCCCGTCGTCTACGTCTACATCGACCGGTTGCGGCGCCGCCGCGACGAACGCTTCCTCAGCCGCCACGGCGGCGAAGGCCAGGTCCAGCCCGCATGAAGAACGCCCCATTCCGCCTTTCCGTCGGCCTGCTGACCTCGGTGGCCCTCGCCGGCTGCGCCGTGGGGCCCAACTATGTGCGGCCCTCGGCGCCGCTATCGCCGACCTTCAAGGAAGCGGCCGGCTGGTCGCCCGCCGCGCCGGCCGACACACTCGACCGCGGCGACTGGTGGACCCTGTTCGACGATCCAGCCCTGACCGCGCTGGAAGCCAGGGTGCAGGTCTCCAACCAGAACGTCATCGCCGCCGAGGCCGCCTATCGCCAGGCGCGCGCCCTCGTCAGCGAACAGCGCGCGGCCCTGTTTCCCGTCGTCGACCTGACCGGCAGCGCCACCCAGTCGGGTGGCGGCCGCGGCAGCAGCGGCCAGGTGATCACCGGCGCCGGCGGCGGCACGGTGATCACCGGCGGCGGCGGGACGGGCAGCGGCAGCCGCCGCACGACCCAGTACCGCGCCAGCCTGGGCGCAAGCTGGGAGCCCGACGTCTGGGGCCGCATCCGCCGCACCATCGAGGCCGCCAAGTCGACGGCCCAGGCCAGCGCCGCGGACCTCGCCGCCGCCCGGCTCTCGGCCCAGGGCGAACTGGCGACCGATTACTTCGGCTTGCGCGAGGCCGACGCCGAGATCGCCCTCGACCAGGCGACGGTCGCGGCCTACCAGCGCTCCCTGACCATCGCCACCAACCGCTACAACGCCGGCGTCACGGTCAAGAGCGACGTCTTCCAGGCCCAGACGCAGCTCGCCAACGCCCAGGCCGACCTGGCCACCCTCGACCGGCAGCGCGCCAACTTCGAGCACGCCATCGCCGTCCTGACCGGCGAGGCGCCCGGGAATTTCACCCTCGCCGCGGCGCCTTGGGTGGGAACCGTGCCGGCGATCCCGCCGGCCGTGCCCTCGACCTTGCTGCAGCGCCGGCCGGACATCGCCGGCGCCGAGCGGCGCGTGCAGGCGGCGAACGCGCAGATCGGCGTCGCGACGGCGGCCTATTTTCCCACCCTGTCGCTGACCGGCTCCTACGGATTCGCCGCCGGCGAGCTCGGTTCGCTGTTCACGAGCGCCAATTCGCTTTGGAGCTATGGCGCGTCGATCGCCCAGACGATCTTCGACGCCGGCGCGCGGCATGCCCGGGTGAACGAAGTCCGCGCCGCCCACGACCAGGCGGTGGCCAAGTACCGCGAGACGGTGCTGGAGGCGCTGCAGACCGTCGAGGACCAGCTGGCCGCGACCCGGGTGCTGGCTCAGCAGAGCTTGCTGCGCCAGCAGGCCTCGACCGCCGCCGACGCCGCCGAGACGATCGTCGCCAACCAATACCAGTCCGGCCAGGTCCCCTACACCAACGTGGTCACCGCCCAGACCGCGGCCTATTCGGCGCGCCGCGCGGTGGCGCAGGCGGCGGCCCAGCGGCAGACGACGGCAGTGGCCCTGATCCAGGCGCTCGGCGGCGGCTGGCAGACCGCCTCGGACCCTAGAGTTTCTCGCTGATCTTGATCGCCGCGCGGCACCCGGCGCCGATCACCGCGGACAGCAGCGCATAGCCGCGGGCCTGGCGCGCGCCTTCGTCCACGGCCAAGTCGCGATGGGCGAGCTCCTCGTCGCGGAAGGCCGAGAGTTCGGCGGCGAGGCCGGGCTCGCGGCCGGCAAGCTCGGCGATCTGGTGGGCGTAGTGTTCCTCGATCACCGTCTCGACGGCCTCGGTGCAGGCATGCGCGGCCTTGTCGCCCATCAGCGCGGTCCCGGCGCCCAGCGCGAAGGCGGCGGCGCGCCAGACAGGCGCCAGCGCCGTCGGCCGCACCTGGCGTTCGGTGAGCAGCCGGTCAAAGCGGGCGAGATGCGCCGCCTCCTGCGCCTCCATCCCGGCGAGCTGGCCAGCGATGCGCTCGTGGCCGGAGGCCCCGCCCAGCACCGTGCGCTGGCCGCGGTAGATGGCGACGGCGGCCATCTCGCCGGCGTGATCGACGCGCAGGATCTCCGCCATCCGGGCGGCTGCGGCGCCCCGGCCTGGGCGCGGCGGGATCGGCTTGTCGTTCATGCCTTGCCGCGCTCCCGGAGCGCCGAGGCGGCGCTGAACGCCACGAGAATCAGCGAGGCCACGGTGTTCCAGCCGGCCATCGAAAGGCCGGCGAACTTCCAGGCCGGCTGGTCGCAGGCCGGCATCTTCACGCCGCCGCCGTTCATCAGGTCCTTCAGCGCCGCCGCCGTCACCGTGCCGCCGCCCGAGCAGCTCTGCGGCCCTGGCCAGAACTTCCACTCGACGCCGGCGTGGTAGCCGGCGATTCCGGCGCCCACGAGAAAGGCCAGCGCCAGCAGCCAGCAGGTGGCCGGGCGCAGCCGCGCGCCGCCGGGCGCCCGCACGACGATCATCGCCCCCAGGGCGATCGCGCCCGCCACCCAATAGACCGTCCGCTGCTTCAGGCAGAGTTCGCAGGGCGCGAGGCCGCCGAAACTCTGAAAGGCGTGGGCGATCGCCAGCATGGCCGCCGAGACCAGCACCGCGAAGAACCGCCAGCGGTCGAGGATGGGATTCAAGGTCATCGGTCGCGATATGAGCCCAAATGCGACCTCAGCCCAAGACCTTCAGCGCGATGACGCCGGCGATCAGCAGCGCCAGGAAGATCAGGGTGTAGAGGCTGAGGCGCTTCTCGAACTCCCGAAGGATCGCGGCGCCATAGGTCTTGAGCACCGCGGCTTCGATGAAGAATCGCGCGCCGCGGGTGACGGTCGCCGCCCAGACGAAGGTGAAGAGATCGAAGTGCGCCAGGCCCGCGCTGATCGTCACCAACTTGAAGGGGATCGGCGTGAGCCCCTTGAAGAGGATGACCCCCAGGCCATACCTCGCAAACCAGGCCTGGAACTCCTGCTGGCCGTTCGCATGGCCGAAGAACGTCAGGATGGAATGGGCCAGCGGCGTCAGGAACATCCCGATCGTATAGCCAAGCAGGCCGCCGAGCACCGAAGCGGCGGTGCAGATCGCGGCGAACAGATAGGCCCGCTGCGGCCGCGCGGCGACCATCGGCGCCAACATGACGTCCGGCGGGATCGGGAAGAACGAGCTCTCCGCGAACGACACCGCCGCGAGCGCCCAGGGCGCGTGGCGCGAGGCCGCCAGGGCCAGGACCCGATCATAGAGCTTGCGGAGCATTGGGGTCCCGACGTCAGGTTGCGGCGTTCAGCTATCAGGCCGGAAGAGCCTTGTCTTGCCGCTCCTCTTCCCGCTACCGAAAACTAGTTGCATGCGATACGAATTGGCTTCGGACAGGAGACTTCCAATGACCGTCGACGTAAAGCCGCAAGGGCGCGACCTCTTCGACAACCCGCTGGGCACCGACGGGTTCGAATTCGTCGAGTTCACCTCGCCCGAGCCCGATCGGCTGAAAGGCCTGTTCGAATTGATGGGCTTCACGGCGGTCTCCCGGCACCGGTCGAAGAACGTGCTGCGCTTCCGCCAGGGCGACATCAACTTCCTGCTCAACATGGAAGCCTCGGGCCAGCCGGCGGATTTCCGCGAGGTCCACGGCCCCTCGGCCAACGCCATGGCCTTCCGCGTCAAGGACGCCGCCAAGGCGCTGAAGCTCGCCGTCGAACGGGGCGCGACCGCCGTGCTAGGCCCGGTCGGACCCATGGAGCTGAACATTCCCGCCATCGAGGGCATCGGCGGCTCGAACCTCTATCTGGTCGACCGCTATGGGGCGCAGGAGATCTACGACGTCGATTTCGTCCCGATCGCCGGCGCGGCCGAGGCCATGGCCAAGAACGACAAGGGGCTGACCTACCTCGACCACCTGACGCACAACGTGCAGCGCGGCAACATGGCCAAGTGGGCGGGCTTCTACGAGCGCATCTTCAATTTCCGCGAGATCCGCTATTTCGACATCGAGGGCGCCCAGACCGGCCTCTTCTCCAAGGCGATGACCAGCCCCGACGGCAAGATCCGCATCCCCCTGAACGAGAGCCAGGACGCGCACTCGCAGATCGAGGAATTCCTGCGCGACTATCACGGCGAGGGCATCCAGCACGTGGCGCTGGGGACCGCCGACATCTTCCAGTCGGTGGAAGCCATGCGCGACCAGGGCGTGAAGTTCCAGGACACCATCGACACCTACTACGAGCAGCTCGACGCGCGGGTGCCGGACCACGGCGAGAACCTTCAGAGGCTGAAGGCCGACAAGATCCTGCTGGACGGCGCGCCCACCGAGGGCCAGGGCCTGCTCCTGCAGATCTTCACCGAGAACATGATCGGGCCGATCTTCTTCGAACTGATCCAGCGCAAGGGCAACGAAGGCTTCGGCGAAGGCAACTTCAAAGCCCTGTTCGAGTCGATCGAACTCGACCAGATGCGTCGCGGCGTGCTGCCGGCCGCAAAGGCTTGAGACCCATTTCCTGCGAGGAGAAATAGAGCGTGGCGTGGTCCTTAGTCCTACACGGCGGTTCCGGTGTCATCGACCGGGCCGACCTGAAACCGGAGCAGGATCGGGCCTACCGCGCCGTGCTCGCCAGGGCCGCCGAAGCCGGCGCGGCGGTGCTGCGGCGGGGCGACATGGCGCTCGACGCCGTCGAGGCGGCGATCCAGGTGCTGGAGGACGATCCGCTGTTCAATGCCGGCCGCGGCGCGGTCTTCACCGCCGACGGCCGCAATGAGTTGGACGCAGCGATCATGGACGGGGCGACGCTGGAGGCCGGCGCCGTCGCCGGCGTCACCCGGGTCAGGAACCCGATTTCCGCGGCCCGCGCGGTGATGGCCCGCTCGCCGCACGTCCTGCTGATGGGCAGCGGAGCTGACGCCTTCGCCGCCGCCGAAGGCCTGACCCGCGTCGACCCCAGCTACTTCTTCGTCGAACGCCGCTGGCGCGCGCTGGAGAAGCAGCTGGTCCGCGAGGGCCTGACGGTCCCGCCGCGGCCGGCCGGCGCGGCGGCCGACGAGAGTCACGCCGCGCTCGCCCACGACGAAGGCAAGCGCGGCACCGTGGGCGTCGTCGCCCGCGACGTCCGCGCCAACGTGGCGGCCGGGACCTCCACCGGCGGCACCACGGGCAAGCGCTGGGGCCGGGTGGGCGACAGCCCGCTGATCGGGGCCGGCACCTATGCGTCGAACCGGTCCGCCGCCGTCTCCGGCACGGGCGAGGGCGAATACTTCATCCGGCTGGGTGTCGCCCGGCAGATCTGCGCCCTGGTCGAGCTGAAGGGGCTGTCCCTGCAGGCCGCCGTCGACCAGGTGATCCAGGCCGACCTCACCGCCCTGGGCGGCCAAGGCGGGGTGATCGCCGTAGCGCCGGACGGCCAGATGGCCTGGAGCTTCAACACCTCGGGCATGTACCGCGCCCGCCTCGCCGACGGCCAGCCGCTGGAGGTGGCGATCTACAAGGACGAACCCTGATGGCCTCTCGCAACTGGATCCCCGTCCGCGGCGCCCAAGGGCTGCACTCCCGCCAGGCCCACGCCGACATGCCGGCCGGCACCTATGAGCGGGAGATTTCCAAGGAGGGCTTCTTCGGCCCCGCGGCGTTCATCCACCATCGGCGCCCGCCCACCAGTTGGGTGAATTTCGAGGGGCCGCTTCGCCCCCGCGCCTTCGACCTGAACGCCTTGAACGCCGCCGAGCCCAGCCCCTGGGCGGCCGGCAAGGTGCTCTACAATCCTGCCGTCGAGATCCGCTTCTGGAAACTCAGCCAGCCCATGCCCGCGTTGGCCCGCAACGCCGAC
>JBIOED010000007.1:0-47933 GCA_044445675.1 Caulobacterales bacterium
GGCCAACTATTTCGTGCGGCCTGACGAGCGCTATTCGCTGGGCGCCTTCGCCCACTATGAGGTCGCGCCCTGGGCCGACGCCTACATGGACACCATGTTCATGGATGACCGTTCGACCGCCCAGATCGCGGCCGGCGGCATCTTTGCCGGCACCTTTACGGTCAACTGCGCCAACCCGTTGCTGAGCGCTCAGGAAGCTGGAAGACTGATCTCGACTACCGGAGACAGCTGCGCCGCCAACCCGACCGGCAACTTCACGGGCACCGTATCCCGCCGCCTCCAGGACGGGGAAGCCGGCGGTCGCCAGACCGACCTGCGCCACACCGACTACCGGATCGTGGTCGGCCTGCGCGGCGATCTCGGCAAGAACTGGAACTACGACGGCTACCTGCAATACGGCTCCGTCCAGTTCTCCCAGGAGCAGACCGGCAACTTCAACACCAACCGGATCAACCAGTCGCTGCTCGTGGTCAACGGCCCCAACGGGCCGCAGTGCGCGCCTGGCGCCGACGCCGGTTGCGTCCCGTTGAACATCTTCACCGCTCAGCGGATTTCGCCCGCAGCGCTGAAGTTCCTCGACGCTACGAGCTTCGCGGTCGGCAATATCAACGAACGCGTGGCCAGCATCGCCTTCACCGGCAAGCTCGCCGACTACGGGATCAAGAGCCCGTGGGCCAGCGAAGGCGTCGGTGTGGCGCTCGGCGCCGAGTACCGCCGCGAGCACCTGGACTCGACCGCGGACTTCCTCTCGGCCAACGGCCTAGTGAACGGCAACGGCGCCGCCTCGCCCCCGGTCAACGGCGGCTTCGACGTCTACGAGTTGTTCGGCGAAGCCCGGGTGCCGCTGATCAGCGACATGCCGCTCGCCAAGGAAGTCTCCCTGGAACTCGGCTACCGGTTCTCCGCCTACTCCTCGGTCGGCAACACCAACACCTATAAGGTGTCCGGCGACTGGGAAGTCATCGACGGCCTTCGCTTCCGCGCCGGCTACAATCGTGCGGTTCGCGCGCCCAACGTCAACGAGCTGTTCTCGCCGCAGAACGTCGTCCTGGACGGCACTCAGGATCCCTGCGCGGGCCTGGCCAACACCGCGGCCAACGCCGGCTTGATCGCCAACTGCGCCAGCACCTTCGGCCTGACCCCGGCCCAGGTCCTGGCCATCGAGAAGAACCCGGCCAACCAGTACAACGGCCAGATCGGCGGCAACCCGAACCTGAAGCCGGAAACCAGCGACACCTATACCGCGGGCGTCGTCTGGCAGCCGAGCTTCGTGCCGGGCCTGAACGTCTCGGTCGACTACTTCAACATCAAGGTCGATCAGTTCATCGCCGGCATCGGCGCGAACCTGATCATCAACCAGTGCCTGGCCACGCACAGCTCCACCTTCTGCAGCCTCGTCCACCGCGAGCCGGGCAACAACTCGCTGTTCCTCGACCCCACCGGCTTCATCGTGGACACCTCGCTGAACACCGGCTCGCTGAAGACCACCGGCGTCGATCTGAACGTCAACTACCGGACCGACCTGTCGACGCTCGGTCTCGGCGACTACGGCGGCGTGTCGTTCAGCATGGTCGGCACCTGGCTCGACACGCTGATCACCCAGCCGTTGCCGGGCGGCCCGTCCTACGACTGTGCGGGACTTTACGGCACGGTTTGCGCAGGACCGAATGGCGAAGGCCCGGCCCCTGTGTGGCGTCACAAGCTGCGGGTCACCTGGACCACGCCGTTCTCCTACGGCGATTGGGTGAAGAGCCTGAGCTTCTCGGCTCAATGGCGCTACTACAGCAAGGTGAAGCTCGACGCCTTCGACTCCAACCCCCAGCTGAACACTCCCGGCCTCCAGTACGAGACCGATCGGGTGCTCTCGTCGCGCAACTATATCGACCTGACTGCCAACTTCACGATCCACAACAACCTGAACATGCGGGTTGGCGTAAACAACGTGTTCGACAAGGATCCGCCGATCCTCGGGTCATCAAACTGCCCGGCGGGCGCCTGCAACGGCGGCACCTACCCGCAGGTCTACGATGCGCTCGGCCGTTATGTCTTCGTCGGCCTGACCGCCGACTTCTAGAGACGCCAGACCATCCTGGTATCGAGGGCGGCGGAGCGATCCGCCGCCCTCTTCTTTTGCGCCGGCGCCTGATCGGGTAATCAAGCCGGCGGGGCTTGGGATCGACGCGCGGAGACACGACCTTGACCCGTTGGAAGACCGGCCAGATCAACGTGACGTTCGGATCGCCAACCGCGGCGGCCTCGACTCCCGAGACCCCAACACCTGCGGGCCGGCCGGCGGCGTTCGCCGCGATCCGGGCAGCCGTCGAGGCGCAGGACTATGACCGCGCGGGCAAATTGGCCGAGGCGGCCGTGGCGGCGGGCCTTGAGCATGCGGTCGTCCTGAACCTGGCGGCGCTGAACTGTGAGAAGGAGGAGCGTTTCGAAGACGCCCTGCGCCTGCTGGAGCGGGCGGTGGCGCTCGCGCCCGACGATCCGGCGGCGCGCAACGCCCTGGCGCTTTGCCTGCATCGCCTGGAACGCTACGCGCAGGCCCTCGCCCAGTTCGACCAGGCGGTGGCGGCTGCGCCATCCTTCGCCGGCGCCCACGGCGGCCGCGGCGCGACTCTTGAGGCGATGGGCCGGCTGACGGATGCGGACGCGGCCTTCCGCCGGGCGATCGACCTGCAGCCCGACAACCTCGCCGCTCTTGCCGGCCTCGCCAACCTGATGAGCCGCCGCGGCGCCCATGCCGAGGCGCGGCCCGTGGCGATGCGGGTGCTGGCGGCCCAGCCCGGCTATCCCGACGCCGTCAACGCCGTGGCCGCCGCAGACCTCGCCGACGGCGCGGCGCCCGCCGCCCAGCAGCGCCTGGAGGCGCTGATCGCCGACCCGCGGCTCTCCGCCCAGCAACTGGCCCTGGCGCACGGCTTGTTGGGCGATGCGCTAGACGCCCAAGACCGCGTGGCGGAGGCGTTCACCGCCTATACGGCCTGCAACATGGGCCTTTGGCGGGCCTACGCCACAGCCTACGGCGGCGCCCCCAGCGCCTTGGAATTCGCCCAGGGGATGATCGAGCGGCTGGACGAAATCCCGGCCGACGCCTGGCAGGCCGAGGGCGAGCCGGCGCTCGACGGCGCCAGGGGCCACGTGTTCCTCCTCGGCTTCCCGCGGTCGGGAACCACCTTGCTTGAGCAGGTGCTGGCCAGCCACCCGGACGTCGAGGCCCTGGAAGAGCGCGAGACGCTGATCGACGCCCTGCGCGCCTTCCTATCCCGGCCGGATGACCTTGGGCGGTTGGCGCAGGCGGGCGAGGCGGAACTGAGCGACCTGCGCCGCGCCTACTGGGGACGGGTCCGCGACGAAGGCGCCCGGGTGGCAGGCAAGGTCTTCGTCGACAAGCATCCCTTGAACACCCTGAAGCTGCCGCTGATCGCCAAGCTGTTCCCCGAGGCCAAGATCCTGTTCGCCCGGCGCGACCCGCGCGACGTGGTGCTGAGCTGCTATCGTCGGCGGTTCGTGATGAGTGGTTCGGCCTACCAGTTGCTGACGCTGCCGGGCGCGGCCGCCTACTACGACGCCGCCATGCGGATCGCCGAACGGCTGGACCCGGTGATGGGCGCCCAGACCCGGGTGGTGCGGCACGAAGCGCTGATCGCCGACTTCGACGGCGTGGTCGGATCGACCTGCGAGTTTCTGGGCCTGGCCTGGAGCGACGCCCTGCGCGGCTTTGCCGACCGGACCCGCGATCGCGGCATCGCGACACCGTCAGGGGCGCAACTGGCCGGCGGGCTCAGCGCCGAGGGCGTCGGCCAATGGCGGCGCTATCGGCGCCAGATGGCGCCGGCGATGCCGCGGCTCGCGCCCTGGGTGGAGCGCTACGGGTACGATCCGCAATGACCGACGGCGCCGAGCGCGCCCACCCGGAGGGCGACGGGCCCGACGCCGAAGGCTGGGGCGCGCTGGGCGACCAACGGCTGCTGGCCGGCGACGGCGCGGCCGCCGACCAGGCCTACGCACGCCAGATCCGCGCCCTGGTCTCGGATCCGGAGCTGGTCGCTGCGGCGGACGCGCTGTGCGACGAACGTCACGACCTCGCCCACGACCTTCTGCGCGCCCTGTTGACCCGGCGCCCCAACGAGCCCGCCGCCCTGCGCATGTTCGCCGAGCTGGCCGCCCGCAGCGGCCGGCACACCGACGCCGAAGCGCTCCTGGCCCGCTGCCTGCGGACGGCGCCGAACTTCCCCGGCGCCCGCTGCGCCTACGCCACGGCGCTCTATCACCAGGGCAAGTCCGCCGAAGCCATCGCCCAGGCCAACCTGCTCCTCCAGGACGACCCACGGCATCCAGTCTATCGGCACCTCAAGGCGGCGTCCTCCATGCGGATCGGCGACTATGAGCGAGCCGCGGACTCCTATCGGGGCGTGCTGGACGCCTTTCCCGAGCTGGCGCTGACCTGGATGGCTTACGGGCATGCGCTCAAGACCCTGGGCCGGCAGGCCGAGGCGATCGCCGCCTACCGGACAAGCCTGGACCTCAAGCCGGGGCTTGGGGAGGCCTGGTGGAGCCTGGCCAATCTCAAGACCGTCGCGCTGTCGGCGGCCGATATCGAGCGGATGGAGGCCGCACTCGTCGACCCCGCGCTCACCGACGACGACCGCCTGCACCTGCTGTTTTCGCTGGGCAAGGCCTATGAGGATGCCGCCGCCTATGCGCTGGCGTTCCAGCGGTACGACGCGGGTAACGCCCTGCGGCGCGCCAGCCTGGACTACGACGCCGAGGAGACCAGCGGCCACGTCGCGCGCTGCAAGGCGCTGTTCAGCCGCAGCTTCTTCGCCGCGCGGTCCGGACAGGGCTCGCCGCGCCCCGACCCGATCTTCATCGTGGGCCTGCCGCGATCCGGATCCACGCTCGTCGAACAAATCCTGGCGAGCCACAGCCAGGTGGAAGGCACACAGGAATTGCCGGACGTCGAGGTGATGGCCGCGCGTCTGGGCGGCGACGCCAGGCGAGCGTCGGAGGGCGCCTATCCCGACATCCTGGCCGTGCTGTCGCCCCTGGAATTGACCGCCCTGGGGGAAGAATACCTGCGGCGCGCGAAGATCCACCGGAAGACCGGTGCGCCGGTGTTCGTCGACAAGATGCCCAACAACTTCGCCCATATCGGCCTCATCCAGCTGATGCTGCCGAACGCGAAGATCATCGACGTCAGGCGCCATCCCGTGGGCTGTTGCTTTTCAGCCTTCAAGCAGCACTTCGCGATGGGCCAGCCGTTCACCTACGGCCTTGGCGACCTGGCGCGTTACTATGGCGACTACGTGGAGCTGATGGCGCATTTCGACGAGGTGCTTCCCGGCCGGGTGCATCGCGTCATCTATGAGCAACTGGTCGCCGAGCCCGAGGTGGAGGTGCGCCGCCTGCTCGCCCACTGCGGCCTGCCGTTCGAGGAGAGCTGCCTTCGCTTTTATGAGAACGACCGCGCGGTGCGGACCGCCAGTTCCGAGCAGGTCCGAAGGCCGATCTTCACGGAGGCGATGGAGCACTGGCGTCACTTCCAACCCTGGCTAGGCCCCTTGATGCGCGACCTCGCCCCGGTGCTGGAAACCTATCCCCGCGCGCCTGAATTCTAGTCGCCTGCCCGGCGCACGGGCCGCGGGCGGGTCGGCGTCGGGTTTCGGGCCGGACCCCATCGCCGCCGCCGAATTTCATATTCCGGAGTCTGCAAGTAACGATGTTAGATAAAGACGGATCTGTGTTCGAGGTGAAACAATTCTTTATATAGATTTTATGGAGAGCTTCGCCTAGCGTCCCGGCAAACCTCATAAATTCCAACGGTGTTGCTATGGAAAAATCCCTGAACCGGGGCGAACCGGCTAACGATCTCGGCGGCGCGGGCGTGCACAGCCGCAGCTTTGCCAAGGATATCGCCGAGCTGGCGCTCTTCCTCGAACTGACCGAACCCGGTGGGCCGACGGGCCATCTCGAAGCGGCCACCGCCGAAGTCGCCAACGATCGGCGCATCCCGGCGACCACCCTCAAACGCTGCGTTTCCGAAGCCCGGGCGCTCATCGAGTTCGCCCGGGAGAGCGGCGTCGCCCGGAAGATCCAGGCGCGCGCCGACGGCTCCGACTGGGGCCTGCGCAACGACCTGTCAGCCTGGCTCGACGAAACCAGCCTGACCGCTGTCCTGAAGCAGCGCGCGCTGCGGCTGAATCGCAGCCGCGGCGGCCGTCCGCGGACCAAGACCCGCACCCTGCGGGCGGTTGAGGAACTGGTGGAGTTCGCCCGCGCCGGACGCCCCGGCGCGGTGGACGAGCTTCGCTCGATCCGGGCGCTGATCGCCAACGCCTAGCCTGTTGCCCAGCGGTTCCGATGGGTTGAGCGTCGCCACGGTCGATCCTCTCTCTCCCTTTTGACCGTCATCCTCCTTTTTGACCGGTCATCCTCCCCAACGGCCGTTGGGGATGTCCCGGGGAATTGGACTCAGCGAATCGCGCTTCAGCGAAAGTGGGCAGCAGACTGTTGCGCGCCGATCCCGCGCGCGACCACGCGTTCGTGATCTGACGCTTTCGAAACTCCGGGCGTAAGGTTTGGCCCATCGGGCGGCGCGAGCCCCAGGCCGGTCCGCGGCCGTCCCAAAACCGCGCCATGGAGGCGGCGTGCCTATCCCCCGCGTCCCTGGCGCCTGAGGTGATGGGAGACGACCATGCCAATCCAGACCGCGGGGTCCGTGCGCGCCTTGGCGCTCGTGGGCCCCACCAGCGCCGGCAAGACCACCCTGATGGAGGCCCTGTTGCAAGTCACCGGCGCCGTGGATCGGCGCGCGGGCGGCGACAAGGTCGGCGATTCAAGCCCGGAGGCGCGGGCCCGCGGCCACACGGTGGAGTTGAACCTCGCGGGCTTCGACTTCATGGGCGACCGCTATTCGGTGGTGGACTGCCCCGGATCCCTCGAGTTCTGCGCCGACCTGGACGCCGCCCTGCCGGCCGTGGACCTGGCGCTGGTGGTCGCCGAGCCCGACCCGGCCAAGGCCGGCCTGCTGCAGCCGACGCTGCGCGAGCTGGAGCGGCTGGGCGTGCCGCACGCGCTGTTCGTCAACAAGATGGACCAGGCGCGCGGCTCCCTGCCTGAGCTGCTGGCGGCGCTGGCCCCGGTGAGCTCCGCGCCGCTGGTCGCCCGCCAGATCCCCACCTGGGACGGCGAAAGGGTCACCGGCTTCATCGACCTCGCCCTGGAGCGGGCCTTCGTCTACCGCCCGAACGAGCCTTCGACCCAGGTCGACATTCCCGGCGACCTTCGCGACGCCGAGACCGAGGCGCGCTTCCACATGCTGGAGCAGATCGCCGACTTCGACGACGATCTGCTGGAACAGCTGCTCTCCGACGTGACCCCGGACCGCGACGCGGTGTTCGCCGACCTGGTGCGGGAGATGAACGAGGGCCTGATCGTGCCGGTGTTCTTCGGCTCGGCGCAGAACGGCTTCGGCGTGCGCCGTCTGCTGAAGGCCCTGCGCCACGAGATGCCGCTGCCGGAGCGCGCCGCCGCCCGGCTGGGCATGGGCAGCGGCGCCTATGTGCTGAAGGCCGCCTACGCCGGCCAGTCCGGCAAGCTCGCCTACGCCCGGGTGTTCGGCCAGGCGCTGGCGGACGGCGCGGACTTCGTGCTGCCGGACGGCGAACGCTGCCGGGCGGGCGGGCTGTTCGCCGTGCAGGGCGCGGCGCTCCGCAAGATCGCCCAGGCGCCGGTGGGCGAGGTCTGCGCCATCGGCAAGGTGGAGGCGGCTCAGGCCGGCCAGATCCTGTCCACCACCGGGCGCCCGCAGACGGTGGCCGCCGCGGCCGGGGCGCGCCGGCCGCTGTTCGCCGTGGCGCTGTCGGCCCGCAACCACAAGGACGACGTGCGGCTGTCCGGCGCGCTCGCCAAGCTGATCGAGGAGGACCCGGGCCTGCGCCTGACCCACGATCCGGAAGGCCGCCAGATGCTGCTGGCCGGCCAGGGCGAGGGCCATGTGCGGCTGGCCCTGGAACGCCTCAAGCGCCGCTTCGGCGTGGAGATCGACACAGAGCAGCCGAAGACCCCCTATCGCGAGACCATCCAGCGCGGCGCCACCCAGCGCTCGCGGCACAAGAAGCAGTCCGGCGGCCATGGCCAGTTCGCCGACGTGACGGTGGAGATCCGGCCCCTGCCCCGCGGCTCCGGCTTCGTGTTCACCCAGCGCGTGGTCGGCGGCTCGGTGCCCAAGCAGTGGATTCCCGCCGTCGAACAGGGCGTGCGCGACGGCCTGGAGAAGGGCCAGCTGGGGTTCCCGGTGACCGACCTGGAAGTCACCCTCGTCGATGGTCAGACCCACAGCGTCGATTCCTCGGAAATGGCCTTCCGGATGGCCGGCCGCCTGGCCATGGAGGAGGGCCTGCCCGGCTGCGGCGCGATCCTGCTGGAGCCGATCGAGAAGCTGACGGTCTATTCGCCCTCGCCCAGCGCCTCCAACGTCACCTCGGCGCTTACTGCGCGGCGCGGCCAGATCCTGGGGCTCAGCCCCCGGGAAGACTGGCGGGGCTGGGAGCGGATCGAGGCTTACCTGCCGCAATCCGAGCGCCAGGGCCTGATCGCCGAGTTGCGCGGCCTGACCCAGGGGCTCGGCGCCTTCGAGGCCGACTTCGACCACATGGCCGAACTCACCGGCCGCCTGGCCGCCGAAGCCAGCGAAGGCGCGCGACCGGGCGCCTGACCTGACGCGCCGCCCCGGAGTGTTCCCTTCGGGGGCGGAACTGGGCTATCCCTTCGGGCAAGCGCGGGGTCACGCCGCGCAACTTCGGGGAGAGGGATCATGACCGCAGCTTCCGTCGCCGCACCCGCCGGCAGGATCGATATAGCCAGGGTGGCGCTCACCTCGCTCGCCGCCTCCAGCATCGAGTGGTACGACTTCTTCATCTACGGGACCGCCGCGGCGCTGGTGTTCCCCAAGCTGTTCTTCGCCGCGAGCCTGCCGCCGGCGGTGGCGCAGCTGGCGGCCTTTTCCACCTTCGCCGTCGGCTTCATCGCCCGGCCGGTGGGCGGCATCGTCTTCGGCCATTTCGGCGACCTGTTCGGGCGCAAGAAGGCGCTGGTCACCGCGCTGCTGATGATGGGCCTGTCGACCACCGCGGTGGGCCTGTTGCCCTCCTATGCGGTGGCGGGCGTGATCTCGCCGCTGCTGCTCATCCTGCTGCGCTTCGTCCAGGGGCTGGCGGTGGGCGGCCAGTGGGGCGGCGCGGTGCTGATCGCCATCGAGAACGCTCCGCCCCAGCAGCGCGGCTTCTTCGGCAGCTTCGCCCAGATGGGCGTGCCGGCCGGCGTCGTGCTGGCCAACCTGATCTTCCTGGTGCTGGGCGCGACCGTCGCGCCCGAGGCCTTCGCCGCCTGGGCGTGGCGCATCCCCTTCCTGCTCTCCATCGTGCTGGTGGGGTTGGGCCTCTACGTCCAGCTTAAGCTCGAGGACACCGCCGAGTTCCAGGCGCTGCAGGCGCAGGAAGCCGAGCGCCAGGCCGCCGCCGTCAAGGCGCTCGCCGCCGAGAAAGGTGTCAGCACCGCCAAGGCCGCGGCCCTGCTGCGCGCGGAGAAGGGCTCGCCGATCCTCAAGGTCATCGCCAAGCATCCGAAGGAAATCCTGCTGGCGGCGGGCTCCGTGGTCGCCTCCAACGGCACCTTCTATGTGATGATCACCTATGCCGTGGCCTATGCGACGGCGACCCTGCACGTGGCGCGCCCCTCGATCCTGGCGGCAGTGATGCTGGGCAGCGTGATTTCCGCGCCGATACTGCCGCTGACCGCCTGGCTCTCCGACCGGATCGGCCGGCGGGGCGTGTTCATGGCGGGCGCGGTGCTGGCCGGGCTGTGGTCGTTGGTCTTCTTCAACCTGCTGGACGGGGCGACCCTGCCGATGATGCTGCTGGCGATCGGCGGCGGCCTGGCCTTCAACAGCGTCATGTACGGCTGCCAGGCGGCCCTGATGACGGAGCTCTTCTCCACCGAGTTCCGCTATTCCGGCGCATCGCTGGGCTACCAGATCGGCGCGATCTGCGGCGGCGGCTTTGCGCCGATGATCGCCACCGCCCTCTTCGCCCACTACAAGACCCCGATGGCGATCGCCGCCTACATGGTCTTCCTGTGCGCCGTCTCGCTGGTTTCGGTGTTCCTGCTTGCCGAGACGCACGGCAAGAAGCACCGCGAGGCGATGAACGCCGCCTGATCAGCCGGCCGTGCGCCAGTCGGCCGCGGTGGCGGCGTAGAGTTCCACGAGGTCGCTCATCCGGCGGCCCTGAGCCTCCACGAGCGCCCGGCGCGCGCGGCTGAGCGTCCGCTGGGCCTGCACCACGTTGACCAGCGGGCCGCCGCCCAGCCGAAGGGCGTTCCGGGCGTCCTGGGCGCCCGCCTCGGCCGCCTGGTTGGCCACCTGCAGCGAGGCGATCGCCTGCTGGTCCGTACCGAGGTCGGAGAGCACGTCGGACACCTGCACGAAAGCGCGCAGCACCGTCTGCTCGTAACGGGCCAGGGAGATCCGCGCGTCCGCCTCGGCCACCCTGCGTTGCGCCTTCAAGGTCCCGCCGTTGAAGATCGGCGCGGTGAGCCCGCCCAGGACGTTCCAGGCCGCGGAGTCGGCGTTGAACAGGTTGCCGGGCTTGACCGATTCCTGGGTCAGCGCCGCGGACAGCCGGATGTTCGGATACTGGTTGGCGACGGCCACGCCGACCGCCGCGGTGGCGGCGTGCAGATCGGCCTCGGCGGCCAGGATGTCGGGGCGGTTGCGGATCAGCTGCGAGGGCAGGCTGACCGGCACGTCCTTGGGCGCGGTGAACCTGGCCAGGTCGAAATCGGGGGCCGTCCACTCGGCGGGCGACTTGCCGGCCAGCAGCGCCATCTGGTGGCGCGCGGCGTCGAGCTGGCGCTGCAGCGGCGGCAGCAGGGCCTCGTCCTCGGCGAGTTGGGCCACGCCGCCGGAGAGCGCCGAATGCGCCTCGCCGCCCGCGGCCTCGGCCTTGCGCACCATGTCGATGACCCGACGGTCGTCGGCGACGATCTCCTTCACCGCGGCGATCTGGCCGCGCAGGCTGGCGATCGTCATCGCCTGCATGGCCATGTTGCCGGACAGCGAGAGATAGGCCGCGTCCGCCTGCCGCGCAGCGGCGTCAGCCTTGGCGTTGTCCTCTTCGGTGGCGCGCTTGCGCCCACCGAACAGGTCGAGGTCGTAACTGACCGAGCCGCCGATCTGATAGAGGTTGATCGTCGGGCTCTGGATCGGCGGCAGGCCCGGGAAGCCCTGGAAGCCGAAGGCCGCCAGATTGATCCGCTCGCGCTCCGCGGCGGCGTTGGCGTCGACCTGCGGGAACTGGGCGCCGCGGGTGGCGCGCGCCTGGGCCTGGGCCTTCTCCAGCGTCGCGCGCGCCTCGGCGACCGAGGGGCTGTCGGCCAGCGCCTGACGGATGGCGCCGTCCAGCTCCGGCGAGCCGAAGGCCTGCCACCAGGGCCCGGCGGCCCGCGCGTCGGGGCTCAGCCGCACGCCGGGCGCGACCGCGTCGCCGGCCATGGCGTAGCCGGCCGCCGCCGCGCCCTTCGGCCCCTGGGGAGCCCTGAAGTTCGGCCCCACGGCTGCGCACGCGGTGAGCGCGAGCGCCGAGGCGGAGACCGCCAGCAGGCGGCGAAAGGATCTAATCGACCATGGCATGCAGGGGCTCCCCGCCGACAGCCCTAGGCTTGCGCATAAGCAGCAGCATGGGCATGCAGGCGATGGTGATGATGAGCATAAGGCGAAAGTCGTCGACGTAGGCGACCATGGAGGCCTGGCGGGTGATCTCCCCGTTCAGGGCGCTGATCCCCGCCGTGGTCGCCGGATCGAACATCCGCGGCAGGGCCGAGCGGACCACGGCGTCGGACGGAATGACCTTGGCCGCCAGCGAGGCGTGCATGGTCTGGGTGTTCGACACCACCAGCGCGTTCATGATCGAGATGCCGACGCTGGAGCCCAGGTTGCGCACCAGGGTGTAGACCGACGATCCCTCGGGCCGCAGGTGCGGCGGGATGGTGGCGAAGGCCAGCGTCGAGAGCGGCACGAACAGCAGGCCCACGCCCAGGCCCTGGACGATCCCTGAGGTGATGAACGGCCAGACGGTCATCGACAGGTCGAAGTGGATCATCTGCCAGAGCGCCGCGCAGCTGATCGTCAGGCCGACGAACAGGATCAGCCGGGTGTCCACCTTGCCGATCAGCCGGCCGACGAAGAACATGGCGGCGAAGGACCCGACGCCCCGCGGCATGCTGACCAGGCCCGACGTCAGCACCGGATAGCCCAGCAGGGTCTGCATCATCGGCGGCAGCAGCGCCATGGTGGAAAACAGCAGAATCCCCACGAAGAAGCCGAAAATGCTCGCCGTGACGAAGTTGCGGTCGCGGATCAGCGCCCTGTCGAAGAACGGGTGGTCGGTCGTCATGGTATGGATCACGAACACCCACAGCCCGACGCCGGCCAGGATCACCTCGGTCCAGATCTCCTTCGAATGGAACCAGTCCTGGCTGGGTCCGCGGTCCAGCACCATCTGGAAGGCGGCGATGAACAGGGTCAGCATCCCGAAGCCCAGGAAGTCGAACTTCTTGGCCGCCCGCAGCCGGTCGCCGGAGATGAAGAACATCACGCCCAGGAAGGCCAGGATGCCGATCGGCAGGTTGATGTAGAAGCACCACCGCCAGGAGAAGTTCTGGGTGAAGTAGCCGCCCAGCGCAGGCCCCAGGATCGGGCCCAGGATCGCGCCCGCCCCCCAGATCGCCATGGCCTGGCCGTGCTTTTCCGGCGGATTGATGTCGAGCAGCACCGCCTGCGACAGGGGGATCAGCGACGCGCCGAACACTCCCTGCAACAGGCGGAACAGCACGATCTCCGGCAGGCTGGTGGCGATGCCGCAAAGCATCGAGGCCGCGGTGAAGCCGCCGATGGAGATCAGGAACATCCGCTTGCGACCGATCCGGTCGGCGAGCCAGCCGGCCAGCGGCGTCATGATCGCCGCGGCGACGATGTAGGAGGTCAGGACCCAGGTGATCTGCTCGGGGCTCGCCGAGACGCTGCCCTGCATGTGCGGCAGGGCGACGTTGGCGATCGTCGTGTCCAGCGAGTTCATCACCGTCGCCAGCATGATCGAGATGGTGATCGGCCAGCGATTCTTGGCGTCGTGTTGGGTGACCATGGCCTTTTGGCCCTAGCGCGTCCGGCCGGGCGCGCGGACGTCGACGGTGACCTTGGCCGACAGCCCGGCGCGGCCCGCCATGTCCGGCGGCGGCTTGTCGAAGCTGATGCGCACCGGCAGGCGCTGGACGACCTTCACCCAGTTGCCGGTGGCGTTCTGGGCCGGCAGGGCCGAGAACGCCTGGCCGGTGCCGGGCGAGAAGCTCGCCACGTGACCCTTGAGCGCCTGGGGATAGGCGTCGATCTTGATCTCGACCGGCTGGCCGACCTTCATGTGAGCGAGCTGGTCTTCCTTGAAGTTGGCCTCGATCCAGGGCTCGCCGGAGAGCAGCCAGAAGCCGGTCTGAGAGGCGTTGAGGTAGGCGCCCACCGGCATCTGGTCGACGCGGGTGACGATACCGTCGGCGGGCGCCGACACGGTGCCGTAGGAGACGTTCAGCCGCGCGCGGTCCAGCTGCGCCTGGGCCTGCATCACGGCCGGCGCGGCCTGGGGCGCGAGGTTCGGTTTGCCGCCGAGGTTGGCGAGCGCCTGCGCGGCCTGCTGCTGCGCGGCGGCGAGTTGCGCGCGCGCCGCGGCGACCGCGTGGTTCGCCTGATCGACCTGCGCCTGCGAGGCGACGCCGGCGTTGGCCAGGTTCTTCTCACGCGCGGCTTCGGTGGTCGCGTAGCTCAGCTGGTCGCGGGCCGCCTGCACCAGGGCCTCCTGCTGCTGGTAGCCGGCGCGCAACGCGCCAACCTGCAGGGCGGCGTTGGCCACCGTGGCCGCGGCCGCCTCGGCGGTGGCTTGCAGGTCGCGGGTGTCGAGCCGGAACAGCACTTGGCCGCGCCGCACGAACTGGTTCTCGCGCACATAGATGTCGGTTACCCGGCCGGCGATCGAGGGGGCCACCGGAACCTTGGCGATCTGCACATAGGCGTCGTCGGTGGCCTGGGTGCGTCCGCCGGTCAGGATGAAATAGGCGACGATCGCCGCGATCAGCAGCGGGCCGCCGATGATCAGCGGCCAGCGCATGCGCCGCATGAAGCTGGGCTTCGTCTTGGGATCGACGTCGGCGTTGCCGCGAAGCGGGATGACTTCAGGTTCGCTCAACGCGAGTCCCTTCCATTCGTAGATATCGCCAATGGGATAGCGGACGCTGGCCTTCCCTGGCCGCGCCGGCGTTCCCGTCGGAACGTGAGATAGGACTGACCCGACGATGATCCAAATGATATGTCATCACGCGACAAATGAACGTAACTCATGAATCTTGATCTCAATCTTCTGCGGGTGTTCGACGTGTTGCTGGAGGAGCGCAGCGTCACGCGCGCCGGCGCGCGCCTGGGACTGACCCAGTCGGCGGTGAGCCATGCGCTGAACCGCCTGCGCTACATGCTCAGCGACGAACTCTTCGTGCGCGGGCCAGCCGGCATGCAGCCGACGCCGCGGGCGGTGGAGATGGGGCCGCAGGTGCATGCCGCCCTCAACCAGCTGCAGGCCGCCCTGGCTCCCTCCGATTTCGATCCGGCGACCAGCGAGCGGCGGTTCGCGGTGGTCAGCGGCGCCTATGCCAGCGCCATCCTCGCGCCGCCGCTGGCCGGCCGGCTGGCCGAGGCTGCGCCGCGCGCCGAGCTGATGATCGCCGAACTGGCGCTCGATGTCCTCGAACGGCTCGATGCGCGGCGCGTCGATTTCATGGTCGGCAACGTGCTGGCCGCGCCGGAGCGCTTCGCCCGTGAAACGATCCTCACCGAGGAGCTGGTCTGGGTGGTCCGCGCGGGCCATCCGACGTTCCAGGGCGCGCGCATCGACCTGGAGACCCTGGTCTCGACGCCGCATGTGGTGATCGCCCGCAACCTGCCCGGGCTGATCGAAGAGGGCGGCGAGCGGCGCGCCCTGGTCAGCCGCGCCAGCTGGGAGGACGCCGGCGCCTTCGAAGCCGCCCTCGCCGCCCGCGGCCTGACCCGCCGCGTGGGCGTTTCGGTGCCCGACACCTACACCGCGCTGGCCGTCGCCAGCCGCACGGACATGGCGACCCTCGTCCCCCGGCGCCTCGCCCGCCTCTCCGCCCAGGGCGGACGGGTGATGCTGGTCGATCCGCCCTATGAGAGCCCCTCGGTGGACATGAGCCTGCTCTATCTGAAGGCGCGGCTGGCCGAGCCGGCCATCGCCTGGATGCACGCCCTGGTTCGCACCGTGGCCGCCAGCCTTTAGAGGTCCCTCATGCCGATGCGCGCCCCCGCCTGACCGCGGCTGGTCCGCGACTACGATGGGGCGATCGCCTTCTACGTCGGCAAGCTCGGCCTCACGCTCATCGCTGACTAGGTAATCTATATTTTATCAATGACTTATGAGGATGCTTATCTCGCTCGTCCTTCTCCCCTTGCGGGAGAAGGTGGCCCCAAAGGGGTCGGATGAGGGGTCGACGGGACCTCTCTGCTTACCCTGTTGAAACCTAAACCGGCAATCTCGGCGCGACCCCTCATCCGACCTGCTTCGCAGGCCACCTTCTCCCACAAGAGGGAGAAGGATCGATCAGTGGCCGCCTCGAAGATGGGTGCATGCCGTAGCCTCCTCGATGGAGGAGGGTTGGGTGGTGGTGTGGTCGCTGAGCCGACGGAAGACGCGAGAGGACGTCGGCGCCAACTTGCTGTCTTCGCCGACTTCCTGCGCACACCACCGTCCCGGCCCTTCGTCCATCGAGGAGGAAGGGGGATCGGGATCCGCTGAGGGAACCCGCAGATCTTCCTAGGCAGGCTGCGGCTGGGCGATCAGGGCGTCGTCGATCTCGCGGGCGCGCACCGCCGCGGGTCGGGCGAAGTGCTTGCCGACGTAGCGTTCGAAGGCCGGCAGTTTCGGCAGCATGCCGAACTGCATGCCAAAGCCCAGCCCGGCCGCGGCGAAGACGTCGGCCGCGCTGAACCGGCCGCCGGCCAGGTAGTCGCGGTCCTTCAACGTCAGCTCCAGGGCGTTCACCACATCCTCCAAGGTGCCGAAGCCCGCCCGGCGGCGCTCGTCGCCGGTCGGCTCGAAACCGAAGCTCTTGTAGGTCCAGGCCTGCTCCAGCGGGCCGGCGGTGAAGAACAGCCAGCGATAGTAGTCCCCGCGATCCGCGAGCGCCGGGGCGAGGCCCGCCTCGGGGAAGGCGTCCGCCAGGTAGGCGCAGATGGCCGCGCCCTCGGTGACCACCGTGTCGCCGTGCTTGAGCGCCGGGATCTTGCCCATTGGGTTGATCGCCAGGTACTCCGGCCCCTTCAGGGTGCTGGCGTAGTCGAGAATCTCGGTGCGGTAGGGCTGGCCGACCTCCTCCAGCATCCAGCGCACGATCCGGCCCCGCGATTGCGGGTTGGTGTAGAAGACCAGGTCCTTGGACATGAGCATTTCCTTCGATGGCCGCGGGTTGCGGGGTCGGGGACACGCTATGGCGCCTCTGCTGACAGCACTGCGTCAGCAGGCCGGTTGAAGAGGCCACGCAGCGCGCGCCAATTCAAGAAAATCTCCGCGACCAGGAGGTTCGACGTCCAGCTGAACCAGGAGATCGCGCGGTAGCCGTCCATGAAGCTCATGTGCAGGAACATCGGCGGGATCGGCAGGTAGAGCCGAAGCGTCACGGCCGCGAAGGTCATGGCGAAGGAGCGGATCATCCAGCGGCGGTGCTCGGCGATCCGGCCCTGCGTCGCCAGCCAGAAGGCGTAGGCGGTCGCCGAGAACCAGATCACCGCCAGCGTCCCGAACCCCCAGTGGGCGATCGGCCCGGCGGTGGAATGGGTGGCCAGGATCAACCCGGCGGGCGCGCCGACCAGGCAGGCCGCGACATAGACCTTGCCGATCGTGCGGTGGACCTTCGGCGCGCGCAGCCGCAACCGGGCCAGGAACTGGAACGGGCCGACGAGCAATGCGGTGGCCGCCAGCCCCGCGTGGATCGGCAGCCAAGGCTTGCGCATCAGGTTGCCGGCGATCCCCTCGCTCATCATCGGCGGATGCGGCAGCAGGTAGCGGTAGGAATAGACCGCGACGCCCAGGCTCAGGAAGGCGGCCAGGCCCCACAGGATCTTGGAAACACGAGACATCGACAGACTCCATCTGGAACGCCGCACCAATGGCAGCGCTGCGATGGGCTCGCGACCCCGATCCCGTGAACGGCGCCCTTTCTGCGCGAACGGGTCGCGCCATCCCGTTCGGGCGTGCAGACTGGTCATGGCGACTCTCGCCATGGAGCGGCGATGCCGAGGCCCAAGACCTACCTGCCCGTCCGCCGGATCCTGGCGGAAACCGCGCTGCTGCTCGGGGTCGGCGTGTTCATGGCGGTGCTCGGGCCCTTCGGCACCGACGCCCGCGACGCGATGGTCCGCGCCGTCTATTGGCCCACCGTCATTGTCGGCGGCGGCGTCATCGGCATCGCGGTCGACGCCATCGTCGGCCGCCGGCTCGGCGGCTTCTGGCCGCGCCTGATCGGCGACAGCGTGCTGATGACCCCGCCGGTCACCGCCCTGGTCTTCGCCGTGTCGGGCATGATGCTCGGCCCGCAGTCCGCACAGCCCCATCTGCGCGCCCTGTTCTTCCAGGTGTTGGTGATCAGCTTCGGCGTCATGCTGCTGCGCCAGCTCGCCTGGCGCGGCGTCTGGACCGAGCGCGCCGCGACCGCGCCGGAAGATGAGGCCATCGACCCGTCCGGCGCCTTTCGCCGGCGGCTGTCGGCGAAACGCCGCGGCGCCCGGCTGCTCGCCGTGGAGGCCGAGGACCACTACCTGCGCGTCCACACCGACGCCGGGGACGAGCTGATCACCGCCCGCTTCAGCGACGCGCTGCTCGAACTCGGCCGCCTGGCCGGCTACCAGACCCACCGCTCCTGGTGGGTCGCGGCCGGCGCCATCGAGGCGGTGCGCTGGCGGCGCGGGCGCGGCGAACTGCGCCTGGCCTCGGGCCTCACCGTCCCGGTAAGCCGCACCTACACCGCGGCCCTGAAGCGCGAAGGCTGGTTCTGACCTCCCGCGCCCCGCAGAGGACGATCTCAGGCCTTGTGCGCGGCGATGTAGTTGTCGACCACATTCCCCAAGACGGTCAGCGGCATGGAGCCGGCCAGCAGCACCGCGTCATGGAACTGGCGGATGTCGAACCGCGGGCCGAGCGCGGCCTTCGCCTTCGCGCGCAGCCGCAGAAAGGTGATCTTGCCCACCATGTAGCTGCAGGCCTGGCCCGGCCAGACGCAGTAGCGTTCGATCTCCTGCTGGGCGAGCGAGGTCGGATCGCCGTCGATGCCGCTGAGCGTCGCCGTGGCCTTCTCGCGGCTCCAACGCAGGCTGTGCAGCCCGGTATCGGTGACCAGCCGGCCCGAGCGCAGCAGGGCGTCATGGATATAGCCCAGCTCCCAATCCGGGTGGTCGGCATAGAAGCCCATCTCCTGGGCCAGCTGTTCGGAATAGAGCGCCCAGCCCTCGATGTAGGCGCCGAAGCCGCCGGCCTTGCGGATCATCGGCAGGTCGGCCTGCTTCTGCAGGGTGAGCTGCAGGTGGTGGCCGGGGATGCCCTCGTGGAAAGTGGTGGTGGGCATGTCCCAGAAGGGCGCCTCGGCGGTGTCGCGCAGGTTGAGCCAGTAGATGCCGGGGCGGGAGCCGTCGAGGCTGCCGTCGGTGTAGTGCGTCGAGGCCCCGGCCTCGGTCGCCGCCGGAATCCGCCGGATCTCCAGCGGGGTCTTGGGCAACATCCCGAAATAGGCCGGCAGGCGCTTCTGCATCGCTTGAACCAGCAGGTTCAGGTCCGCGATTTCCTTGGCTTTTCCGGCATCGGTGTTCGGGTAGATATACTTCGGATCCTTGAAGAGGGCGCCGTAGCGTTCCGCCACCGTGCCCTGGCTCAGGCCGATCTTCCTGAACAGCACGTCGGCGCGGGCCGTCAGGTCCCGGGTCACGTCGAGGCCCAGCTTATGCACCTCGGCCGGCGTGATGGTGGTGGTGGTCTGGGCCTGCAGGGCCTGGGCGTAGTAGGCGTCGCCGTCCGGCAGCCGCCAGACGCCGGCGTCATGCGTCGCCTTGGCCTTCAGGCTCTCCATCAGCGCCATCTGGCGTTCGAGGGCCGGCAGCACCTCGCCCTGATAGACCTTGGTCGCGCGGCCGGCCCAGTCGCCGGCGACGCCCTTGGCCTTGGCGCGGTCGGCCAGGGACGCGACGAGGCTCGACTGGTCGGCGGGCGCGTGCAGGGTCTTCATGCCGCCGAGCGCGCCTGAGATGCAGAAGTCCGGCGGAACGACGCCCAGGGCCACGTCGTGGCGCACGCGCTCGACCTCCTCGTCCATCAGGCGGGCGAATTCGGAGAGCCGCGCCACATAGGCCTCGCAATCGGCCGCGGTCTCGATGGTGTGCGCGCTCGCCAGGAAGTCCGGGACCTCCTGCCACGATCCGGTGATCTGGCTCAGCACATAGGGGCTGCTGGCGCCCTCCAGTCCGTAGGCGAAGCGGCGATTGGCGGTGTCGGTGGTCAAGAGGTCGTAGTGGACCGAATCGTAGTTCACGGCCGGCATGCCGGAGAGCTTCGGCCGATCGATGCCGTTCAGCCGGCGCAACTGTCCGCTCGTGACCACCTTGCGGCGATCGACGGCGGCGAGGGAGGCGTGGTGCAGCTTCGACTTGGCGGCGGCCTGGGCGCCGGTGTCGAGGCCGAGTTTCGTGGCCAGTTCCGGGCTCTCGGCCAGCGCCTCCTGGAAGAAGTCGTCCAGCGCCTTGTCGAGCTGGTCCTCGGCGCCCGAGGCGGCCTTCGCGCCGGTGGCGCCGGCGAGCGCCAGGGTGGCGCTGGCAGCGAGGAGGATGTTGCGGCGGCTGAGCACGAGCTTGGACTCCTGTACCTTTTGCGGAAGCTAGGCTTATGGTTCGAGCGGGGAGGATCGCAAGGCGCCATCGCTTGCGGGCGAATTTCCCCGCCGGTGAGATGCGCGCCCCCGCGGCGCGTCTCAGGGATGTCATCTATCGCGACCAAGGCTCCATGACCATGCGAATGCGCCACCTCGCTCTTCCAGCCGCCGGCCTTCTCGGCGGCCTTCTCGCGACATCGGCCGCCGGCGCGCCGGCCGGCATGCTGCCGACCGGTCAGCACCTCACGCCGGAGGCCGCGCGCGGGGCGATCTTCCAGCCGCTCAATCCCGACCTGCCATCCCTGCCGGCCTTCACGGCGGGCCAGGCGTCGGCGGTGGCGCTGTCGCCGGACCGGCGCACCCTGCTGATCCTGACCAGCGGCTTCAACCGCAACTTCGGCGCCGACGGCAAGCAGGTCCCCGGCCTCAGCGACGAATACGTCTTCGTCTTCGACGTCTCGGGGGCGGCGCCGGTGAAGCGCCAGGTGCTGCAGGTCCCCAACACCTTCCTGGGGATCGCCTGGGCGCCCTCCGGCGAGCGGTTCTACGTGTCGGCCGGCGTGGACGACGCGGTGCTGGAATACCAGGCCGGCGCCCAAGGCTACCGGCCGGCCCGCCGCTTCCCGCTCGGCCACGCCGCGGGGCTTGGCATCGAAGTCAAGCCGGAGGCCGCCGGCATCGCCGTCAGCCCCGACGGCCGCTGGCTGCTCGCCGCCAACCTGCAGAACGACTCGGTCAGCCTGATCGACCTGGCCGGCGGCAAGGTGGTGACGGAAGGCGACCTGCGCCCCGGCAAGATCGACCCGGCCCGCCACGGCCAGCCGGGCGGCAGCTATCCTCGCGCCATCGCCTGGACGGGTCCGCGCACCGCCTTCGTCACCTCCGAACGCGACCGCGAGATCATCGCCCTGGCCGTGGGCGAGAAGGGCCTGGCGGTGACCCGGCGCATCCGCACCGCCGGCCAGCCCACGGCCCTGCTCGCCGCGCCCGGCGGACGGCTCTACGCGGCGCTCGACAACACCGACAGCGTGGCGGTGATCGATTCGGCCGCCGGCAAGATCGTCGGGCGCACGCCGACGGTGGCCACCGCGCCGCTGATGGCCGGCCGCAGGTTCCTGGGCGGCGCCAACAGCAACGCGCTGGCGCTCTCGCCCGACGGCCGCACGCTGTACGTGAGCAACGGCGGGGAAAACGCCGTGGCCGCCGTGGCGCTGGGCGGCGGCAAGGCCGCGCCCCGCGTCGTCGGCCTGATCCCCACCGGCTGGTATCCGACCGGCGTCGCCGCGGCGGGCGGGCGGCTCTACGTCGTCAACGGCAAGAGCGACCCGGGCCCGAACCCCGGCTGGTGCCGCAATACGCTCAGCGTCAAGCCGGCGGACTCCGCGGCCTGCCGCGCCACCAACAGCTACGGCTGGCAGCTCGAGAAGGCGGGATTCCTCAGCTTGCCGACCCCCGACGCCGCCGAACTGACGCGGCTGACGCACCAGGTGGCGATCAATGTGGGCTTCGCGCCGGACCCGGCGGCGGCGCAGGACGCCGCCGTGATGGCCGCGGTCAGGGCGCGCATCAAGCACGTGATCTTCATCGTCAAGGAGAACCGGACCTACGACCAGATGCTCGGCGACCTGGAGGTGGGCGACGGCGACCCTAAGCTGGCGATCTTCCCGCGCGCCATGACCCCCAACCAGCATGCGCTGGCGCGGCAGTTCGTGACCCTCGACCGCTTCTTCGCGTCGGGCGAAAGCTCCAACACGGGATGGAACTGGACGACGGCGGCGCGCACCACGGACTTCACCGAACGGGAAGCGCCGGTCAATTACGCCGACCGCGGGCTGCAGTACGATCAGGAAGGGGCCAACCGCAACGTCAACGTCGGCATCGCCGGCCATGCGGCCCGCAAGGCCGCCAACGCGATCACCCCTGACGACGACGACATCCTGCCGGGCGCCGCCGACGTCGCCGCGCCCGACGGTCCCGAAGGCGAGGAAGGCCAGGGCTACGTCTGGGACGCCGCCATCCGCAAAGGCCTCAGCGTCCGCAACTACGGCTTCTATGGCGACCTGACGCGCTACAACGAGAAGGCCCCGAACCACATCCCGCCGGAACGCGACCCTTTCGCCAAGCGCCTGCGGGTGTTCTTCCCCACCAAGCCGCAACTCGCCAAGCTCAGCGACCCCTATTTCCGCGGCTTCGACCAGGGCTTCCCGGACTACTGGCGCTTCCAGGAGTGGAAGCGGGAGTTCCGCGGCTATGTCGCCAAGGGGAACCTGCCCAACCTGACCCTGCTGCGGCTGCCGCACGACCATACCGGCCGCTTCGGCCAGGGCGTCGACAAGGTCGACACCGTCGAGACCGAGCTCGCCGACAACGACTATGCGGTGGGCCTGGTGGCGCAGACCCTGGCCGAGAGCCCGTTCGCCAAGGACACCCTGGTCTTCGTGGTCGAGGACGACGCCCAGGACGGGCCGGACCATGTGAGTTCGCGCCGCACGCTGGCCCTGGTCGCCGGGCCCTACCTCCGCCAGCACGCGGTGGTCTCGCGGCCCTACACCACCGTCAACTTCCTGCGCACGATCGAGGCGGTGCTGGGACTGGCGCCAATGTCGATGAACGATGCCCTGGCGCGGCCGATGACCGAGCTCTTCGACCTGAACCAGAAGACCTGGGACTATCGCGCGCAGGTTCCCGCGGTGCTGCGGACCACCACCCTGCCGCTGCCCGGCAAGACCACCGAGGCCGCCGTCACCGGCCTGTGCCGGCCGCTGCGCAGCGCGGCCTATTGGGCCAAGGCGATGGCCGGCCTCGACTTCGCGGTGGAGGATCACCTGGACACGCCGCGATTCAACCAGGCGCTCTGGACCGGCATGACCGGCCTGGCCAGCGTCCCGGCGCCGAGCGGCGAAGACCTGAGCCAGGACCGTTCGGCGCAGCTGGCGGCCGTAGCCTGCCGCTGAGGCCGTGCTGGCGGGCGGGGTCTGGAGGCGATATGGCCTGAAGGCTCCGCTCCCAGGGATTCGCCTCGCATGCGCCTGCCGCCCAGACAGATCCTCGCCGCCATCGTCGCGCTCGCCCTGACCGGCGCGGCTCCCGCGCCCGACGCCGCGAGCCAGGCTGTGCAGAGGATCGTCGCCAGCCCCGCCTTCAAGACCGCCGTGGCGACGCTCGACCGCGAGCACGACCGCACGGTCGCCGACATCGTCGCCCTGACCGAGATCCCCGCCCCGCCGTTCAAGGAAGCCGCCAAGGGCAAGGCCTTCATGGCCATGCTGAAGGCCGAGGGCCTCACCGATGTCGAGATGGACCCCGAAGGCAACGTCATGGGGCTGCGCCGCGGAACCGGCCCGGCTGGCGGCCCGGTGGTGGTGCTGGCCGCCCACCAGGACACTGTCTTCCCCGCAGGCACGCCGGTGAAGGTGCGCCGCGAAGGGACCAGGCTCTATGCGCCGGGCATCGGCGACGACAGCCGCAGCCTGGCCGTCGTCCTGGCCTACGTCCGCGCCCTCGACGCGGCGAAGATCAGGACCAAGAGCGATATCCTCTTCGTGGGCGACGTGGGCGAGGAAGGCCCGGGCGACCTGCGCGGCATGCGCTATCTGTTCGGCAAGGGAAGGTACAAGGACCGCATCAAGGCGTTCTTCTCGATGGACGGCAACGAAGCCGCGCGCGTGACCTTCGGCGCCGTGGGCTCGCGCCGCTACCGGGTGGCCTTCCATGGGCCGGGCGGCCACAGCTACGGCGCCTTCGGCATCGTCAATCCGATGGCCGCCATGGGTCACGCTATCGACCAGCTCTATGAGGTCAAGGTCCCGGCCAACCCGCGCACCACCTATTCAGCGAGCGTGGTGGGCGGCGGCGTCAGCGTCAATTCGATCCCCGCGGACGTGTGGCTGGAGGTCGACATGCGCTCCGAGAGCAAGGACGAGCTGGCCAAGCTCGACGCGCGGTTCCTGGAAATCCTCAAGGCGTCGGCCGAGCACGAGAACGCCGCCCGCGACACCCGCCTGGGCAAGGTCGTCGTCACGCCCAAGCTGATCGGCGAGCGGCCGACCGGGGCGACCAGCCGCGACGCCCGGATCGTCAGCACCACGGCCGCCGCGGTGCGGGCCATGGGCTACACGCCCGAACTGGGCGCCTCGTCCACCGACTCCAACATCCCGATCAGCCTCGGCATCCCGGCCGTCACCATCGGCTCCGGCGGGACCGGCGGGCGCGCGCATTCGCTCGACGAATGGATCGACGTGGCCAAGCCCGAGAGCGTGCGCGGCATGGCCGTGGGCCTGGCGGCGCTGCTGGCTATGGCCGGGGTCTAGCGGTGCCTCAGGTCGCCGTCATCGGCGGCGGTCCCGCCGGCCTGATGGCGGCCGAGGTCCTGGCCGGGGCCGGTTGCGCGGTGACCGTCTACGACCGCATGCCCTCGGTGGGGCGCAAGCTGCTGATGGCCGGGCGCGGCGGCCTCAACCTCACCCACTCCGAACCGCTGGAGCGCTTCCTGCCGCGCTATGGGGCGGCGAGCGAGCGGCTCGCGCCGCTCCTCGAAGCCTTCCCGCCGCAAACCCTGGTCGCCTGGACCGAAGGGCTTGGGCAACCGACCTTCGTCGGCTCTTCCGGCCGGGTGTTTCCCAACAGCCTGAAGGCCTCGCCGCTGCTGCGCGCCTGGCTCGCGCGGCTGAGCGGCCTGGGCGTCGATATCCGCACCCGTTGCGACTGGACGGGCTGGGACGCCGAGGGACGGCTGCGGTTCCGCACCCCGGACGGCGAGATCACGGCGCTTGCCGACGCGGCCGTCCTGGCGCTCGGCGGGGCGAGCTGGCCGAGGCTCGGCTCGACCGGCGCCTGGGCCGATTTGCTGGCGGACAAAGGCGTCGCGGTGAACCCGTTGAAACCCGCCAACGCCGGTTTCGACGTGGCCTGGAGCGACCTCTTCCGCGACCGCTTCCCGGGCGAACCGCTGAAGGGCGTCGCCGTCACCTTCGGGCGCGTCAGGGTCCGCGGCGAGGCGATGGTCACGCGCCACGGGCTTGAGGGCGGCGCGATCTACGCCCTGTCCGCCGACCTGCGCGACGCCATCGCGGCGAACGGCGAGGCGCGGCTGTGGATCGACCTGCGGCCGGACGCCCGGGCCGAGGACTTGCAGGCGAAGCTCGCCCAGCAGCCTGCGAACCAGTCTGTCGCCAACCGCCTGCGCAAGGCCCTGCGCCTGACGCCGCTGGAGACCAACCTGCTGCGCGAGGCGCACGGCAAGGACTTGCCGGCCGACCCCGCCGCCCTGGCGAACGCCATCAAGGGCGCGCCGCTGCGGCTGACCGGCGTCCGGCCCATCGAACGCGCGATCTCCACCGCCGGCGGGGTAGCGTTCGCCGCGGTGGACGCGGACCTGATGCTCAGCGCAAGGCCCGGCGTGTTCGTGGCCGGCGAGATGCTGGACTGGGAGGCGCCGACGGGAGGCTATCTGCTGCAGGCGAGCTTCGCCACCGGCGCAGCCGCGGCGCGCGGCGTGCTGCGGCGGCTGGGCGTCGAGCCGACGGAGCCGTGATACACTAGGCTCGGGAGGTCAGGCGCCATGGACCAATCGACCCGCCGCTTCGACGTCGATGCGCACGCGGCCCAGATCCGCGAGCAGGGCTTCACCGTCATCGCGGACTTCATGGACGAAGGCGCCCTCGCCGCCTTCCGCGCGGCCTTGGCGCCCTACCTCGGCGCGCATCGCGGTCGCAACGACTTCGAGGGCTTCGAGACCGAGCGGGTCTACACCCTTGTCGCCCGCGGCAAGCTGTTCGAGGACTTGGCCTGCGAGCCGCGGCTGATGGCCCTGCTCGGCCGCTTTCTGGAGGGCAATTTCCTGCTCTCGGCCAGCCACGCCATCAACCTGCGGCCCGGCGAGACGGCTCAGGCGATCCACATCGACGACGGCTTCTACCGCCAGCCGCGGAGCAGCCCGGCGGTCGGCTATTCGATGATCGGGGCGATCGACGCCTTCACGCAGGCGAACGGGGCCACCGAAGTGATCCCCGGCAGCCATCTGTGGAGCGACGAGGAGGTGGCCGAGCGCCGGGAGGACCCGAAGGGGCTGGAGGCCCTGCTGGTTCCCATGGAGGTTCCGGCCGGGGCCTGCTTCGTCTTCCCGGGCAAGCTGCTGCACCGCGGCGGCGCCAACCGCACGGACAAGCCGCGGCTCGCCTTCACCAGCCAGTATTGCGCCGGCTGGGCGAGGCCGCAGGAGAACTTCTTCCTCTCGGTCCCCAAGGATGTCGTGCGCACGATGTCGCCGCGCGCCCAGGCGCTGCTGGGCTACGAGCTGTGGCCGAGCTTCATGGGCATGGTCAGCGGCTCGCACCCGGCGAAGGCCCTGGCCGAAGGCTTCGTGCCGCCGATCGTGGCGCAGGCGCCCCGCCGATAGCAACGCCCCCCGCCGCGAGGCGGCGGAGGGACATCCAGCTTGGCTTCGCCTAGTGGCTGGAGGCGACGACCGAGGCGATCAGGCCGGTGGTCAGCGCCACCAGGGCATAGTTGTTGTCGGCCTGAACCCACTGGTAGCCGCGCGGCGGGCGGCGCAGGCGGTGGGAGCGGTAGTCCACATAGTGGCTGCGGTCCTGGTAGTAGGTGTTGGGCAGGCGCTGGCCGCGGGCCCAGCGATGGCCGCCGCCATTCTCACCGCGATTGTAGCCTTGGTTGTCACCGCGATTGTGGCCCCGGTTGTCGCCGCGATTGTCGCTGCGATCCTGATGGCCTTGGGCGTAGCCGCCGTGGTCGTTGTGGCGGTCGGGCTGGGCCATCGCGGCCGTGCCGGTCAGGAGCGAAAGCGCAAGCGCTCCGGTGAGCAGACGTTTCATGTTTATGTTTTCCTTGTTCACGACCACAAATTACCGCTTGCGGCCTGAGCCTGCTCTGAACGCCACCTCTCAGCTAAGGTTCATCTTATGTCGGCCAGGAAACACATCTCTTAGCTCAGCCGACGCTTCCACAGGGCGAACAGCCGTTCCCAGTGCCGCTCCGCCGCCGGCTTGTCATAGACCCCGCCACGTTCCGGAAAGGCGAAGCCGTGGTGGACGCCGGGATAGATCTCCACCTCGGCGTTGAGGTTCTTCGCCTTGACGGTCTGATCCAGCGCCTCGACCATCTCGAGCGGCGCGTAGGGGTCGTGTTCGGCGCAGGCGAAGTACAGCTCCGCCTTGGCCTTCTGCGCCGCCAAGTGCGGGCTCTCGGTCTTGTCGGTGACGAGCTGCACGCCGTAGATCGAGGCCGCCGCCGCCACCCGGTCCGGATAGCGGGCGGCGAAGCAGATCGCATACTGGCCGCTCATGCAGTAGCCGAGGGTCGCGACCTTGCCGTTGCTGGCCGCTGGGTCCCGGCCGGCGAACGCCAGCAGCGCGTCGCCGTCGTCCATGACCAGCGGGATGGTGAGCGAGCCCATCAGCTCGAACATCCGCGCCCGCCCGGCCTCGGGCGAGGTCGCCGGCGGCAGGTCAGCCAGCTCCATGACGCCGGAGCGGTAATAGAGGTTCGGCAGCATGACGTAATAGCCGACCGCGGCGATCCGCCGGGCCATGTCGCGCAGCTCCTCGCGGATGGCCGGCGCGTCCATGAAGAACAGCACCACCGGATGGGCCCCGTCACGTTCGGGATGGACAATGAAGGTCGTGGCCGCCCCGTGCTTTGTGGCGATGTCGACGGTCTGTTCGATCATGACCCGCTCGGGCTCCTTCAGATCAGTTCGGCCGGCTCGACGGCCTGTTCCTTCAGGAACGGTTCGGCGTAGTTGATGGTCCCGGTCAGGGTCTTCGGATCGCACGAGGCCAGGCGATAGACCGCCTCGGCGATGTACTTGATCGGCTGGACGCGATCCTTGGTCGCCTCGGTGATCAGGCCGTGGACCGCCACGCCGGGCGTGTCGACGAGCCCCGGCGAGACCACGTTCACCGCGACGTTGTCGTCGTAGACTTCCGAAGCCAGGCCGGTGGTGAACCGTTCCAGCGCGGCCTTGCACATGCCATAGACCGTGCCGCCGCCGCGGCGGGTGTAGGGCAGTTTGGGGTGGAGCCCGGCGCCCGAGGAAATGTTGACGATCCAGCCTTGTTTGCGGGCCCTCATCGACGGCAGCACCAGCTGCGAGAGGTGGAACGGCGCATAGACCTGCACCTCCATCATCAGCTTGAAGCGTTTCTCGGGGAATTCGGCGACCGGCATGAAGTAGGTGATGGCCGCATTGTTCACCAGGATGTCGATTGGGCCATAGGCCGCCGTGGCCTCCTCGACGAGGCGCTCGCGTTCCGCGGCCTGGGCCAGGTCCGCCTTGATGAAGCTCGCCTCGCCGCCGGCGCGCCGGATTCGGTCGACGGTCTCGTGAAGCGTGCCCGAAAGCCGGCTTTCGCCGCTCTCGGCGGTGCGTGCGGACGCCACGACCTTGGCGCCTTCCATGGCCAGGCGCGCGGCGATCGCCTCGCCGATGCCGCGGCTGGCGCCGGTGACCAGAGCGGTCTTGCCCTTCAGCGGGCCATTGGGATTGATGCGGGGCTCACTCATGCCGGATCTCCAAATGCATTTTGGTCTAATCCGCCGAGGCTCGCGCGGCTGGCGGCCCAACGCAAGGCGGGAGGCGCGCATGGCCGGTTGCGCCCGGGCGCGCGCGGCGGTTCACTGACGCGGCGGCGCGAGGAGTTGCGATGCGGATACCCGACGAAAAGCTGGCGGAAATCTTCGACCGGGGTTTCACCGTGGTGGAGGGCTTCCTGGACAGGCAGACCCTGGGCGACGCCCAGGAGGCGCTCTGGGAGATCTATCCGCGGCCACAGGCCTATTTCGCCGATCCCGACGCCCATCCGAAGTTCGCCAGGAGCCAGTTCGCGGGCCTGCGGTTCTTTCCCTATCCATCGTGGGCGCTGAACAAGGTTCCAGTCTACCCGGACCTGATCGACGCGGCCGAGCGCTTCCTGCAGACCACCGAGATCGACTGCTACAAGATTGAGCTCTGGGCGAAATACGCCGGCGCCGTCGACTACGACCAGCATCACCATCGCGACTACGAGAACCACACCATCGTGGTCCCCCGCGCCGATCAGCTGATGCCGCAGATGACGTGCTTCATCCTGCTGTCCGACGTGACCGAGCTCGACGGCCCCACCAAGGCGGTGCCGCTGGCCAGGACCCGCGATATTCCGCTGGGGGTCACACAGACCGAGATCGGCGATTTCTTCGACGACGAGGTGGCGGTGACCGGGCCGGCCGGTTCGATCCTGATCTACAAGACCGACGTCTTCCATCGCGGCTCGAACTTCAAGGCGCCCGGCCGTTCTCGGTTCGTGATGCCTGTGGATTTCAAGCCGCGCGGCTGGCGCTGGCAGGGCAAGCTCGCCTGGCCCGACCGCACCCTGAACCCGGGCTGGAAGGAGGCCATGGTCAATATGACGCCGCGCCAGCGCGACCTCTTTGGCTGGCCGCCGCCGGGCGACCCCTACTGGAACGCCCAGACGCTGTGCGATGTGGCGATCCGCTATCCGGGCATCGACCTTTTGCCCTATGGCGCCAAGGTTGCGGCGCCCCTCCAAGCCTAGTCGCGGCTCAGGACATTCAACCGCCCGACGGTCAATTCGTCGACCTCCAGGCGTTTGATCCGGACACGGCCCACGGCCAGGCGGCCGATCGCCAAGGCGCCGACCGAGATGGCGCCTACGGCCAGGGCGCCAACCGCCGCGGCGCCCAAGGCGGTGGCGATCCGAGCCAACAGGGGCGGTGGGCGGCGGACGGCGGCGGGCTCACTCATTGGGCGTCTCCTCCTGACGGCTGGCGCTCCAGCTCGGCCCGCGGCCAATGCGCCAGGTCGGCGGCGGCCTCATAGGTCGACTGGAAGAAATCGAGCAGCGTCGCGTCGGGGTCCCGCGCGGCGCGCACGGCCGCATACGGCAGAACGAATTCGCCCAGGGCGGGATCGAACCGCGCTGCGGCGGGCCGAACCGCGGCGGTCCGGAAACCCGCCGGCTCCGGATAGGCGTAGGCGTAGAACAGCGGTGCGACGCCCGCCGCGCCGGGCCAGAAGCCACAGCTCGACACCTCGTGCGAATAGGCTTCGACGCTGACCGAGGCCGGCGACAGCGGCGATCCGGGATGCCGCGGCGCCCGGCGGCCGGAGAACCGCGTCACCGCCAGGTCGAAGCTGCCCCAGAAGAAATGCACCGGACTCGCCTTGCCGATGAAGCGCGCGCGGAACGCCTGCATGACCCGGTCGGCCTGCACCAGGACCCGCCAGAACCGCCGCGCGGCCTCGGCGTCGTAGGCGCAGTGGCTCTCGTCGGCCTCGAAGGGGATCGGGTCCCCGATCTCGCACGGCGTGGTCCAGATATGCGGCGTGACGCCCAGGCGGGCCAGCGCCGCCGTCGTCTCCCGATAGAACTGCGCGACGCTGACCGGCCGCAACGCCACCGCCTCGCGTCGGCCGTCGCTGCAGCCGATCCGCAGCTGGTGGTCGAGGAAGTCGAAGGCCATCTCGAGGTTGCGCCCGCCGACCGGGATCGCTGAGGTGGTGAGCCCGCGGGCGTCGACGTAGAGCGGCACGTGCCACCAGTGGTTGACCGGCGGTGTCAGGGCCATGCGCACCTTGCCGACGACCTGCGTCCACATGTGAAGCGTCGAGGCGGTGTCGGCCCAGTCGTCGTAGGCGAGCGGCGGCCAGGCGGTGGCGGTCGTCATGGCGGTCATCGGACCTCCTCGCCCAGCGCCCGCATCACCTCGTCGATGACGCCGGCCCAGTCCCCGGAGCTGGACTGCCGGAACAAGCGCATCGAAGGATACCACGGGCTGTCCCGCCGGTCCCGCAGCCACCGCCAATCGGTGTTGGCCTGGGGCAGCAACGTCCAGCAGGGCTTGCCCAGGGCGCCGGCCAGGTGAGCCACCGCCGTATCGACGGAGATCACCAGGTCGAGGCTTTGGACGATGGCGGCGGTGTCGGCGAAGTCCTGCGCTCCGGTGTCGGCCGGATCGAGGCTGACAGCGCCGGCCAGCGCCGCGAGCCGGGCCGCCTGGTCCGCGCCGAGGGAGCGGTTCGCGTCGTTGGCGTTGTTCGGATTGCCCCGGGTCAGCAGGCCGATCCGCGCCCCGTCCGCCAGCGGCGTCGGCAACGGTGGGGCGTTCAGGTAGGCGCCGCCGGGCAGGGTCTGCGGCGTCAGGCCGAGCCGCGCCGCCAGGGACATCGCCATCACCCAATAATCCGGATCTGGGAACTCGACAGCGCCGACCGCCGGCACGACCCGGACCCCGAGCGACAGCTCGAACAGCCGCGCCAGCGGCGGCCAGCAGACCAGGGTGACGTCGGCGCCCCTGCGGCGGAGGATCGGCGCGAAGCGGGCGAACTGGATCTGGTCTCCAAAGCCCTGCTCGGGCCAGACCAGGATCTTGCGCCCCGCGACGGGCTCGCCCCGCCATTCCGGAAAGGGCAAGGCGGGTTTAGCCAGGTCCGCGAGTTCGTGGCGGCGTTCGAAGAGCGCGAAACCCTCCGCGTAGCGGCCTCGGCTAAGCAGCAGGACAGCCAGGGCCCGCGCCGTGGAACCCGACTCCGGCGCCAGCGCCAGCGCGACCCGGTATTCCACCTCGGCCTCGTCCAGACGCCCGAGCGCCTCCAGAGACGCGGCCAGATGGTGATGCGCCTCGGCCGCTTCCGGAGAGCGTTCGACCGCACGCCGAAAGCAGTTCCGGGCGCCTTCGACGTCGCCGAGCGAACGGCGCCGCGCACCCTCCTCCAGCAGCTCCCTCTGGCTCACCCGGTCCATCGAGACAGGCCCTATCGGCCGGCGTCGGCTCGTTCGAAGTCTTCGACCACGCGAGACACCACGCCGGCCCAGTCGCCGGGGCGGTCCTGCCGATAGATGCGGATCGACGGATACCACGGGCTGTCCGTCCGCCCGGTCAACCAGCGCCAGTCGCCCTTGTAGGGCAGCAGCAGCCAGCAGGGCTTGCCCATGGCGCCCGCCAGGTGGGCCAGGGACGTGTCGACGGCGATCACCCTGTCCAGCCCGCGGACGATCTCGGCGGTGTCCTCCATGTCGCCCGCCGTGCTCTCCCGGTCGAGGGGACGCACGCCCGCAAGCCCCGCGAGCCGCGCCGCGGCATCATCCGGCATCGAGCGGTTGTGGTCGTCCGGATGGATCGACGCGCCGCGGGTCAAAAGCCCGGCGCCGGTCCCGCCCTGGCGTCCCGGAAGGTAGGGCGCAGACGGGATGGTCTCCAGCGTCGTCCCCATCCGCCAGGGCAACGACGCCGACAACACCCAGGCGTCATGTTTCGGGATGGAGATCGAACCCTCGGCGGCGATCACCTCGCAGCCCAGGCCTTCGAACAGCCGCTTGAGCGCCGGGTGGCACATCAGCGTCACCTTGATGCCGCGCGCCTGCAGCGGGCGCACATAGCGGGCGTACTGGATCTGGTCGCCCAGCCCCTGTTCGTGCCAGATCAACAACGAGCCCACCGCCTGCCCCTGCCATTCGGGGAAGCTCAGCGGCGGCTTGCGGTGGTGGCCAGGCTTAACCATCCGCGCCTCGTAATAGGGCCACGCCTCGGCATAGCGGCCCAGGCGCAGCAGCAGGAAGGCCAGGTGACGCCGCATCACCGGATCGGCCGGATCGTCGACCGCCAGCGCCTCGCGATAAACGGCCTCGGCCTCGGCCCAGCGCCGTCCGTCTTCCAGCAGCAGGCCGAGATTCAGCGCCGTGGGCGCGGTCGGCTGGGCCGTCTGCAAGGCGCGATAGAGCCGCTCGGCTTCGGCCACGCGGCCGGCGTTCTGCGCCGCCAGCGCCATGTCCCACACCTGGTGCGCGGTCAGGGTCTGGCCCTGGGAACTCTGGAGGTCGGCTGGAGTCACGGCGGGCTTTCAGACGGGATGCGGAAGGTCGCGGATGTTTGGCGAGCGCGAGGCCCGAAGGCAAGCGCGGCCGCACCTGGCCCCAGGTCAGGCCGCCTTCTGCAACTCCTGCTTCACCCGCTCGGCCAGCGTCTTGATGTCGATGGGCTTGGGCAGGAAGGAGACGTTGACCTCGCCTTCCAGCAGGTCGGAGAACTCGCTCTCGGCGTAACCGGAGATGAACATCACCGGCGCCGCGCCCAGATAGGTCCGCGCGTGTTTCAGGAGGTCCGGCCCCTGCATGCCGGGCATCACCACGTCCGAGATCATCAGGTCGATGGTGCCCGCATGCGCCTCAGCCAGCTCCAGGGCCTCCTCGCCGCTGGCCGCCTCGATCACCTCATAGCCCCGCGCGCGCAGCAGCTTGGCGGCCACGCCGCGCACGGCGTCTTCGTCCTCGACGAACAGGATACGGCCGGCGCCGGAGAGGTCGCGCGCCACCGGGCGCTTGGGGACGACCTGGACCGGCGCGGCGGCCACCGTGGCGCTGGGAATGTGCACCGGCAGGAAAATGCGGAAGGCGGCCCCTTCGCCCGGCCTGGACTCCACGGTGATCCAGCCGTCCGACTGCTTGACGATGCCGTACACGGTGGCGAGGCCCAGGCCCGTGCCCTCGCCCACCGGCTTGGTGGTGAAGAAGGGGTCGAAGATCTTGTCCATCACCGCGGGCGGAATGCCCGGGCCGTCGTCGGACACCTCGATCATCGCCTGGTCGCCCTGGGCGCTGGGATAGCCCATGGACTGGGCCTGTTCCTGGGTCACCCGCGCGGTGCGGATCTTCACCGAGCCGCCGCCATGCGCGCGCACCGAATCGCGGGCGTTGACCGCCAGGTTCATCACCGCGGTCTCCAGCTGGCCGCGGTCGGCGCGCACCTGCGGCAGGTTGCGGCCATAGTCGGTGGTCAGCTTGACGTCCTCGTAGAGCACGCGGCGCAGCAGCACCTCGAATTCGCTGACCAGTTCGCCCACGTCGAGGATTTCGCGTTGCACGGTCTGTTTGCGCGAGAAGGCCAGGAGCTTGCGCACCAGGTCGGCGGCGCGGGTGGAGGTCTGCTTGATCTCGTTCAGCCCCTCGTAGGAGGGGTCGCCCACCGGGTGGCGCGTGGCCAGCACATCGAGCTGCATGAAGATGGCCGTAAGCAGGTTGTTGAAGTCGTGCGCGACGCCGCCGGCCAGCTGGCCGATGGCCTGCATCTTCTGGCTCTGGGCGAGCTGCAGCTCGATCTGCTTCTGCTCGGAGACGTCCACCAGATAGGCGACCCACCGGCGCCCCTCTTCAGACATGGCGCTCTTGGAAAGGTAGAGGTGGGCGATGCGCGCCGGATCGTGCGCCAGACGGACTTCCATCGGCGCGCCGGAGCCCTGACCGGCGGCGAGCTTCTGGGCGGCGTCGGCGCGGCTGGCCGGTTCGATCAGGTCGCCGAACTTCTGGCCCTTTTCGCCGCCGCCGGCCACGGCCTTCAGGGCGGGATTGGCCTCGACGATCCGGGCCTCGAAAGGGTCCTCGCCGTCCAGCAGCGCCGCCCCGAACGGTGAGGCCGCGGCAAAGGCGTCGAGCACCTTGGGCGGCGGCGCCTGGGCGCGGGAAAACGCGCCCAGCACCTCCAGGGCGGCCGACGGCAGGGCGAGCGCGCCCGAGCCCGGGCCGGTCAGGCGCACCAGGAAGCGGCGCGCGCCCAACGGCGAGACGATCGTTTCATGCTCGGCGCCGCCCGCCTTGATCGTCGCGTGGCTGGTCTCGCCGCGCCGCGCCGCGGTCAGGGCGGCAAACAGGCTGGAGGCGGAGGCTCCGGACTTCGGCAGGCGATTGCCCGCGCCAACCGTCGACTTCCACGCCGCATTGGCCGCATGCACCCGGCCGTCGGGGGCGGCGATGGCCGCCGCTTCGCTCAAGGCGTCGACCAGTTGCTCGGCGCCAGGCTGGCCTTCGCTGGGGGTCTCGGCGGCGCCGCGCATCACGAAGAGGCCCAGACAGGCCACGCCGGCCAGGCCGATCAGCAGCAGCAGGCCGGCCAGCGTCGTCGGCCCGGCGTTCATCGCCGGCGCGGCGGCGAAGGCGACAGCCATCAGGAAGAAGACCACCGCAGCGGCGGTCAGCGGCTCGAACGGACCCTTGCGGGCCTTGCGGACCTGCGGCTCGGCCATGGCCAGCGACAGCGCCTCCTTGTTGGCCCGCCCGGCCGTGAACGGCGCGGACCGTCGGACGACCTCGCCCGGCGAATCAGTCACTGGCATTCTCTCACACCGATCATCGGGTTACAGGGCGCCGCTTCGCAGGGTTCGCGCCGCGGCCGTGCGGCCGGCGCTCAAGATGAAGCCGATGATCTTGGCCACCGCCTCGTAGTGCGCCGGCGGGATGATCTCGTCGATCTCCACCGTGGCGTAGAGGGCTCGAGCCAGGGGCGGATCCTCGATGATCGGCACGCCGGCGGCCTCCGCGACTTCGCGGATCTTCAGCGCCAGGCTGTCCAGTCCCTTGGCCACGCACAGGGGCGCGGGCGTCTCGCTGGCGTCGTATTTCAGGGCCACGGCGTAGTGGGTGGGGTTCATCACCACCACCGTGGCGGTCGGCACCGCCTGGATCATCCGCCGGCGGGCGCGCTCGTTGCGCAACTGCTTCTGGCGGGCCTTGATGTGGGGATCGCCCTCGGACTGCTTGAAGTCTTCTTTCAGCTCCTCCTTGGACATCCGCATGCGGGCCATGAACCGCTGGCGCTGCCAGAACCAGTCGGCTCCGGCGACCACCAGCAGGAAGGCCGCCACCGCGAACACCAGCCGACGCAGGATGTCGGCGGCGAAGCCCAGCATCGCCACCGGCTCCATGGAGACGAGGTTCTCCATCTCGGTCATGTGCGGCTTCAGGACCCACCAGGCCAGCAGGCCGGTGAGCGTAACCTTCAGCAGGGATTTCAGGAACTGCACGAAGCCGTCGATGCCGAATATCCGCTTGAACCCCGAGACCGGCGAGACTTTGTGGAAATCGAACGACAGCCGGTCGGGGCTGAACAGGAAGCCGGTCTGGATCAGGTTGCCGGCGATGCCGGCGCCGCAGGCGGCCAGCGCGACGGCCCCCATCACCGGCGCCGCAGCCATCAAGGCCGCATGCAGGATCTGCACGCCGCCGTGGCCTTCGAAACTCATGGTGTCGGGGCTGGCCAGGAACGGCGTCAGGGAGGCGGTTAGATTGCGGCACAGCCAGCCGCCGCCCAGAGCCACGACCGCCGCCGCACCGGACAGCGAGGCGAGCGCCGCCAGGTCCGGCGTCTTGACCACCTCGCCCCGTTCGCGCGCCTGCTGCAGCTTGCGCGGTGTCGGCTCTTCTGTACGGGAGGCCGCGTCGTTCGCGTCGCTCATGGCGCGTCGCCCATGGGCCTAGCCGAACATCGCAAGCAGGTCGCGGTAGTGGTCGATCCAGACGATCCCGATCAGCCCGAGGCTGAGCGCGAAGATCGACAGCCCCAGAAGCACCATCAGCGGCGAGGCCACGAAGAAGATCTGGAACTGCGGCATCACCCGGCCGACCAGGCCCGTGGCGATATTGAAGATCAGCGAGAAAGCCACCACCGGAGCGGCCAGCTGCAGGCCCAGCGCGAACGAGCGGGACACCGTCTGGATGGCGAGCGCGTTGGCGTCGCCCAGCGGCAGGTTTCGGGTGAAGGGGAAGATCGTGTAGGAGCGGACGATCGCCGAAAGGAACAGGTGATGCAGGTTGGTGGTCATGATCAGCACGAGACCCATCAACCCCAGGAAGGTGCCGAGCGTCGTGGACGGCGCCGCCTGGGTCGGGTTCGCGGTCTGGGCGAAGCCCAGCGTGGTCTGGATCGAAACCAGCTCGCCCGCCACGGCCAGCGAGCTCATGAACATCCGCAGGATGGTGCCGATCATCAGGCCGATGGCGGTCTCCTTGATCACCGCCAGCGCCACGCCGCTGACGTCGGCGGGGATCGGCGGGACCGTGCCGCCGACCACCGGGAACAGCACGAGCGCCAGGAGAAGGGCCAGCGACAGGCGAATGCGCACGGGCACGAAGCTCTCGCCGAAGCCCGGGATCAGCATGACGATGGCGCCCAGCCTGGCGAAGATCAGGCCGCCGGCGAACACCTGCTGGGCGGTGGCGTAATGTTCCATGGGGCCTGGCCGCGCCCCACGCCTACAGGCTGGCGATACGTGCGGCGATGTGGTGCATGAAGCCGCTCATCAACGCCCCCATCAGCGGCAGGAAGACCAGCAACGACACGAAGATCGCCACGATCTTCGGCGCATAGACGAGGGTCGCCTCCTGCACCTGGGTCAGGGCCTGCAAGAGGCCGATGCCCACGCCCACCACCAGGCCCACGATCAGCACCGGCGCGCAGAGCTGCAGCGTCAGCCAGATGGCGTCGCGGCCGACGTCCAGAACCTCGGCGCTGTTCATGAAGACCTCTTGGAAAGCTTAACGAATTCGCTTCGGCGCGAACCGCGGCACCATGGGTCCGGCATGGTTAATGAATGGCTACGGACTGGGCAGAATCTGCCGCGCCAGCGCCCGCGCGGCCTCGGCCGGCGAGGCCTTGCCGCGATCGCGGTCGACGCTGTAGTTGGCCGCCTGCATCGCCTGGACCGAGATCTTGCCGATCAGGGGTTGCAGCGCGCCCCGCAGCCGGCGGTCGTCCGCGCGCCGGGGCGAAATCAGCACCACCGCGTCATAGGGCGGAATGGCGGCCTTGGGATCGGCCAGGATCACCAGCTTGTCGGCGGCGATCCGGCCGTCGGAGGAAAAGGCGCTGATCACGTCGGCCTCGCCGCCCATCAGCGCCCGGTACATGAAGGTGGGCTGATAGGAGCGCTTGGCCTTGAACCGCAGCCCATAGGCGCCCTCCACCGCCTTCCACTCCGGACGCGACAGGAACTCCAGGTCCGACCCCAGGGTCAGCGTCGGGGCCACGCGGGCGAGGTCGGCGATGGAGGCCACGCCCAGCGCCTTGGCGCGGTCGGGGCGCATGGTCAGCGCATAGGCGTTCTCGAAGCCGAGGGAGCCCAGCACCACAACGCCGTCACGCCGTTTCAACTCGGCGGTAAGCTGCCTCAGGACCTCGGCGCGGCCGGGGTTGTCCTTGCGGTTCAGGACGTTGGTCCAGAGCGTCCCGGAATAGTCGACGTAGGCGTCGAGTTCGCCGGCGGCGAGCGCGCGATAGGCCACCGCCGAACCCAGGTCCTCCTTGCGGCGCACCTGGGCGCCGGTGGCCTCCAGCCGATCGGCCATCAGCTCGGCCAGGATGTACTGCTCGGAGAAGTTCTTGGCGCCGACCGTGTAGGCCCCGGCTTTGCCGAGGCCCGCGAGCGGCGCGACGGCCGCCGCCACGCCGATCAGCAGCCCCGCGGCGCCCAGCGCCACCAGGCGCAGGCTGCGCCGGCGGGTTCCCGCCTCGATCAGGCCGAGCAGCTGGTCGGCGGCCAGGGCCAGCACGGCCGACGCCGCGCAGCCGAACAGCACGAAGACCCAGTTCTCGGTCTGCAAGCCCGCGAAGATGTAGTTGCCGAGGCTGGTCTGGCCGACCGGCGTCGACAGCGTCGCGGCCCCGATGGTCCAGACCGCGGCGGTCCGCACGCCGGCCATGATGACCGGCGCGGCCAGCGGCAGTTCGACCTGGAACAGCCGCTGGCGCGAGGTCATGCCGACCCCGTCGGCGGCTTCCTTGATCGCCGCCTCGACGCCCAGGATGCCCGCCGCGCCGTTCCGCAGGATCGGCAGCATGGAATAGAGCGTCAGCGCCAGCAGCGACGGCAGGAAGCCCAGCGCGGAGAACCCCTTGCCGAAGGTCGCCGCGCTGAGCGCCGAGATCGCCAGCAGCAGCGGATAGAACAGCGCCAGCAGGGCCAGGCTGGGGATGGTCTGGATCAGGCTCGCGCCGGCCAGCACCGGCCAACGCAGGCGCGGACTCCGGCTCGCCGCGACCGCCAGCGGCAGGCTGATCGCCACACCCAGGACCAGCGCGCTGAAGCTCAGCAGCACATGCCAGCCGAGGTACTCCGGCAGCAGCGCGAAGGCCGACGCCAGCTTCGGGCTCATGCCGTCCCCTCGCCGCTCAGCCTGGCCCGCAGCCGTTCGGCCTGGCGCTTGGGCGCCTCCAGCAGCGCGCGGACCCCGTCGTCCCGCGTCCCGGCGAGCAGGTCGGCGGCCTTGCCGTCGGCGACGATCGCACCGTCGCGCAGCACTATGATCCGGTCGGCCAGCAGCACCGCCTCGGCCATGTCGTGGGTGACCATCACCGTGGTCAGCCCCAGCCGATCGTGGAGGGCGCGGTAGTCGGTCCCCAGCGCGTCGCGGGTCAGCGGGTCCAGCGCGCCGAACGGCTCGTCCATCAGCATCAGCCGAGGCTCCGCGGCCAGCGCACGGGCAACCCCGACCCGCTGCCGCTGGCCGCCCGACAACGCCGCGGGCGGGCGGGCGGCGATCTCGATCGGCAGGTCGACGAGGCCGAGCAGGTTGGCGACGCGTGCGTCGATGCGCGCCCGGTCCCAGCCGAGCAGCCGCGGGGTGATGGCGATGTTCTCGGCGACGCTCAGGTGCGGGAACAGCCCCACTTCCTGGAACACGTAGCCGATCCGGCGGCGCAGGACGTGCGGCGGGGCGGCGGCCACGTCATCGCCCATGACGCGCACCGAGCCCGCGTCCGGCCTCACCAGGCGGTTGATGGTCTTGAGCAGGGTGGTCTTGCCGGAGCCCGAGCCGCCGACCAGCGCGGTGAACTCGCCAGGCGCCACCGCCAGGCTGACGCCGGCCAGGGCGGCCAGTGCGCCGTAGCGTTTCTCAACCCCCGAAAGCTCGATCGCCGACCCCGCCATGGGCAAGCCGTAGCATGAGCCTAAATCGGCATCCGCATGATTTCCTGGTAGGCGCCGATCACCTGGTCGCGGATGGCCATGACCGTCGAGAGGCTGGACTCCGCCGACGAGACGGCGGTGACCACGTCGATCAACTGGGCCTTGCCCTGCACCTGGTTGGCCATCTGGGTCTCGGCGTTCTTGGTGGATTTCATCACGTCGGCCATCGCCGACTTCAGGATGTCACCGAAGCCGCCGCCGGGCGCCATGGCCTCGCCGCCCGCCGCGCCCGGATCGACGGCGATGGCCTTCTGGGCCGTGGCGTAGGCCTTCGCGGCGGCGAGCGCAGTGATCATGTCCCGGGCGCTCCGCCTACTGCTTCAGGAGATCGAGGGTGCGCTGGTCCATGGACCGCGCGGTCTCGATGACGTTGAGGTTGGCCTCGTAAGCCCGCTGGGCGTCGCGCATGTCCATGGCTTCGATCAGCGGATCGACGTTGGGCGTCTTCACATAGCCCGTGGCGTCGGCCGACGGGTTGCCGGGGTCGTAGGCAGAGTTGAACGGCGCCTTGTCCGGCACGGCGCGCTCCATCTTCACGCCGGTGCCGCCGCCCGCCACGGTGGTCGCCCGGAACACCGGCGCCTGCCGCCGATAGGGGTCGCCCCCCGAGGTGCGCGACGTGGAGTTGGCGTTGGCCAGGTTCTCCGCGATGATCCGCATTCGCGCCTGCTGGGCGCGGAGCGCGGAGACCGCGATCGACTGGGTGGTGCTGGACATGGACTTGTCGTCGGCCATCTAGGGCGTCCTCCTCTAGGAACCGCTGCCCGGACGCCGGACGGCCGTCTTCAGCATGTTCAGCGACTGCTGGTAGAAGCCGATGGCCGCGTCGTAGTCCATGCGCGCGTCGGTCAGCTTGATCATCTCGTCCTCCAGCACGACGCCGTTGCCGTCGAGGGTCTCCTCGGAATCCGGCGACGTTACCGGCTTGACGCCGTGCCGCGCGCCGGGCGGCTGCATATGGCCGGGCTGGGTGACCGCCATGGTCCCGGCGGGCGCACGGCCCCCGGCCGCGGCCTGCACCTGGGCCTGGAGCTGGAAGTCGAACGGCTTGAGGTCGTGCGCCTGATAGCCGGGGGTGTTGGCGTTGGCGACGTTCTCGGCGATCACCCGCTGGCGGTCGGAGAGATACCCCAACCGGCTCTTCAGCATCGCGAAGAGGGGAATGTCGCCAAGGTCCATGGGCGGCATGGTGAAGAAACAGGGTTAACCCCGACTTAAGGGACTCGCATGTCTCTTGGCGCTCGATCCCGCACCCAGCCGCAGAAGCGCCCATGGCCACCCTTGCCGATTTCGCCAGAGCGATCTTCGCTCTCGTCCTCACCCTGGGGCTCATCGGCCTGGCCGCCGTGGCCCTGCGACGCTATGGGCCGGGCGCCCTTTCGCGGTTCGGCACGCCCAGGACCGAGCGGCGGCTGGCGGTGGTGGAGAGCCTGGTGCTCGACCCCGCGCGGCGCCTGGTCATCGTCTCATGCGACGGCCAGGAGCGGCTGCTGCTGCTGGGCGAGGGCCAACCGGTCTCCGCCCTCGACGCGCCGAAGGGCCGGAGCTGATGCGCGACCTCCTCAGGGCCATCCGCGACCTTCCCGCGGCCGAGTGGCGCCGCGCCGCGGCGCTCGCAGCGCTCACCACCTTGGCCAGCCTGGTGTTCCCCGCCGCCGCCGCCGCCCAGGCGCTGAACATCAACCTGGGCACCGGCGCGGGGCTCACCGAGCGGGTGGTGCAGCTGATCGGGCTGATGACCGTGCTCTCGCTGGCGCCGTCCATCGTCATCATGACCACCTCCTTCGTCCGCATTGTGGTGGTGCTCTCCCTGCTGCGCACGGCGCTCGGCCTGCAGCAGAGCCCGCCGAACTCGGTGATCATCTCGCTGGCCCTGTTCCTCACCGCCATCGTCATGGGCCCGACCCTGCAGCGGTCCTATGACGACGGGATCAAGCCGCTGATGAACCAGCAGATGGAACTGCCCGCGGCCTTCGACGCGGCGGGCGGCCCGGTGAAGCAGTTCATGTTGCAGCAGGTGGACCGCGACGACCTGGCGCTGTTCATCAAGCTCTCCAGGATCCCTCGCCCGGCGACGGCCCAGGACACGCCGCTGCAGGTGGTGACGCCGGCCTTCATGATCTCCGAGCTAAAGCGGGCTTTCGAGATCGGCTTCCTGCTCTTCGTGCCGTTCCTGGTCATCGACCTGGTGGTGGCGAGCGTGCTGATGAGCATGGGCATGATGATGCTGCCTCCGGTGGTGGTGAGCCTGCCCTTCAAGCTGATCTTCTTCGTGCTGGTCGATGGCTGGCGGCTGGTGGCGGGCAGCCTGGTGCAGAGCTTCCACCACGGCGCGGGAACTTAAGGGCCGAGCCGCAGCCCTCAGTTCGTCGGATCGTGGAACAGGGTGAACTGGCTGCTGAGCGCGCAGCGGACGCCGCCTGGCCCGACGCTCACCGTGGCGAGGCCGCCGGGCCCCGGCTCGAAGAACGCCTCGGCGCCGCCGGCCTTCACCCGGATCGCGTTGGCGCTGGTGAACTGGCAGACCGGATGGGTGAGAAACCCCCAGCCGCCGCGGGTGTCGACCTCCTGGCAGATCACGTGGCCGTACTGGCGGGCGAGCGTCACGCCGTCGAACACGCTCGGCCGTTCCCGGCCGGCATAGCGGGCGTGGTAAGCGGCGGCCGGGATCGTCGGACACGGCGGCGCCGTGCTGACCCAGCCTTGCGCCACTTCGAGACGCCGGTGATAGGTCCAATTCGACGCCAAGACCGCGGCCACGGCGACGGCGCAGGGCGCGATCCCAAGCCAAACGCCCGCTAGGCTGCGTCGCTTGCCCCGCTGACCGTAGTCGAGCGCCATGGCGGTTCCTGGCCCGCTTCACCGATGAAGCCATCCAGGAAAATTACGCTCGTAAACTATCGTGTCAAGGCCGGACGCTAGAGGTCCGGGGTCTCGCCCTTGGCCCGCGCCATGCGGCGGCTGGGCATCGCCTTGGCCAGTTCCTGCGCGTCGAGCCTGCCGTCGTGGTTCAGGTCCAGCTCGGCGAATTTGGCCCGCAGGCCCGCGAGCGGGCCCTTCAGCTCGTTCGGCTCGATGACGCCGTCGAGGTTGGAGTCCAGCGAGCCCATCATCTGCGAGGCGAACAGCTTGGCCTGCAGGTCGTTGCGCACGTGGCTCACCGTCTCGTCGGCCCACCGGTAGTTGACCCGGAAATACATCATCTCGTCGGGGGTCTGTTCCCCCCAGGTGACATTGCGCTTCGGATCCGGGTTGGCCGGGTTGTGCTCGGAATTGTCGTAGACCCAGGTGGCGACCAGCTTGGTCCCGGCCTTCACCAGGATCGGCTTCACCGGGTCGTAGTCGCGCTGCCAGTTGAAGTCGTACTTGGGCAGGCTGAGCAGCATCGCGCCCTTGCCGTCCGGCGTCACCGCCTTCAGCTCCACGTGCATGCCGCGATAATGGGCGTGCGGGTAGAGCGTGTAGAGGTAGGCGTCGGCCGGGAAGGTCAGGTAGGCGACCTCCTGGTGGCGGGCCTCGCCGGCCGGGATCATCAGGGCGAAGGTCGAGATCACCGCGGAGCGCTTGATGTACTCGGGCGGGGTCTTCAGCGTGTAGAAACCGACCTCGGTCCTATCGACCGTCTCCTTGCCCATGGTCGTGTAGTGCATCTGGAAGTGCAGCTGGCCGCCGGCCGGCACCGGCGCGCCGGAGTTGTCGGCCATGATCTGCGGCTGGGCGCCGGGCGTATAGGAGCCCACCGATCCGCCGGGAATCGCCGCGGCCGGCTGGTTCGGGTCGGGCACGTGGTTGGACACCACATGGTGCAGCACGCGGCGGTCGCCGGGCTTCATGGCGATGGCGCGCAGCCAGGTGTCCTGCTTGAACGGGTTGTCCACCCGCATGTTCTGGTACTCGACGAGGCCGGTGGCCGGCACCCTGAAGGCCGGCAGGTCGACGATCACGTCGGGCTTGCCGAGCGCGGTCGGCCACTCCGGCGCGCGCTTGTCGGCGTTGGCCAGCAGCGGGTCGGGCCCGCCGCCGCGCGGCGCGCCGGCCTCGATCCAGTGGACCAGGGTCTTGGTCTGCTCGGGCGTCAGGCCCTGGTCGTTCTTGAACACGCCGATGTGCGGGTCGGCGAAATAGGGCGGCATGCGGCGGGTGCGGATCGTCTCGCGGATCATCGGCGAGAAACCCTTGACGATGGCGTAGCTGTTCATCGCGAAAGGGCCGATGCCGCCGTTCACGTGGCAGGACACGCACTTCTCCTGTAAGATCGGGGCGACTTCCTTCGAATAGGAGATGTCGGCGAACTCGGCGGCGCGGGCCTTTTCCGGGAAGCTTACCGGCCGGCCGCCGGTCATCGCGACGCGGCTCACCGCCGGCGCCTTGCCGGCCAGCAGGGCGTCGACGGCGGCGCTGGCGTGGCCGTCCAGCGGCCCGCGATAGGCCACGGCCCAGGTCTTCGGGTCGATCACGAAGGCCTCGCCCTCCCGTTGCACCCCGAGCTGCTCGCCCACCAGCTGCTGCTCGTCCATCAGGACCGGGACGTTCAGCCCCTCCTTGGCGGCCTGGGCGGCGACCGCGTCGCGGCTGTCGGCGAGGTCGGAATCCAGCGCCCAGACGACGACGCCCCTGGCCTTGTAGGCGTCGGAGAGCTTCTGCAGGGCGGCGTCCGAGCCGGCCGCGGCGTTGGACCGGGTCATCACCACGATCGCCGGCGCATAGCCGAAGTAATGCAGGTGCTGCGCCAGGCGCGTGTGGTCGGTGAGCTGGAAGTCGTCGACGCGCTGCGGCGTGGCGTTCGGCGTGTCGGCGGCGATCCCGGCCGGGGCGGCCAGGCCGGCGAGCGCCACGCCGGACACGACCGCGGCGGTGGCGAGTAGGGCTTTTTTCATGGCGTCAGCTCCCAGCTTACGAAGCTGGGATATCATCGGTTCGGCGCAGAAATGTTGCAACCAAGTTGAACGCCGAACGGGGGACACGACACCCTTTTCGGAGGAACGCAATCTCTCGCGCTCCAAGGGGCGCTCGACCGCAGGCGCCTCGGCGCGACTCGCATCCTGTTCGTGTACGGAATGCTGGAATTCAGGTGAAATTCAGGTCTGCTTAAGGTTGGACGTCCAACGCTCCGGGTCGAGCCCACGGGGGCGGCTTAAGACAATCCATCGATCGGACCGGCGTAGCGCCTGGATGCGGATGCGCGCCTGTCGATGAAGACAAACAGGAATTCCCGCGCGTGTTGCGACGGGAACGCAGGGGAGCGAACATGAAAATCCACAATCTGCTGGGGACGGCGTCGGCCTTCGCACTTGCGCTGGCTGGCGCGGCGCACGCCCAGTCGACCGCCGCGGCGCCGGCGAAGGCGGGGGCGACGGTCGAAGAGGTGGTCGTGACCGGCTCATTGATCGCGCGGCGCGACTTCCAGGCCGACACCCCGATCGCCACCATCGGCCACGACGCCCTGGTCGCGGCCGGACAGCCCACCCTCGACCGCGCCATCGGGGAGATGCCGCAATTTGCGGCCGCCCAGGGGATGAGCGAGGTCGGCGACGTGCAGGGCGCAACCGGCTTCGCCGGCGGTCAGGCCTACGGCGACCTGCGGGGGCTGGGGCCGAACCGGACGCTGGTCCTGCTCGACGGGCGCCGGCTGCAATCGTCGAACCCCAACGGCGCGATCGACCTCAACACCATCCCCATGTCGATGATCGAGAACGTCGAGGTCATCACCGGGGGCGCCTCGGCGGCCTATGGCTCCGACGCTATCGCCGGGGTGATCAACTTCAAGCTTCGGCACAACTTCAGCGGCCTGGAGGTCGAGGCCACCCACGGGGCCACGACCCATGGCGACGGCGCCACCGAGCACTTCAGCGTGCTGCTGGGCGGCAATTTCGCCGAAGATCGCGGCAACGCGGTGATCGCGCTGGAGTATGCGCAACGCGATCGGGTGCAGGGCGCCGACCGCCCGTTCTTCGCCAACATCCGCCAACTGGCCCGTCCGCCGGAAGGCATTTTCCCGGGCGGCACCTTTGGCGGGGCTCCGAGCATTGCGGCGGTCAACGGCGTGCTTTCGCAGTATCCGGGCACCACGCCCATCGCCGGGACCGGCGCCTACAACGGCGCCATCGGCGTGAACACCGACGGCACGATCTTCACCGACCTCGCCGGGCCGAACTGCGTGCAGAACTATCGCGGCCTCGGGCCGAAGGGAATCAACATCAGCCCCAACTGCCAGCAGGTGCAGATCGCGCTCGGCCAGTACTTCGCGATCCAGGTGCCGCTGACCAAGTACAACCTGTTCGCGCATGGCGACTATACGATCAGCGACCACGTCAAGGCCTATACCCAGCTGAGCTTCATGGAGTCGACGGCGCGGGACGAAACCGCCGGCGGGTCGACCGGTCCGGGCAAGTTCTTCCAGGTGCCGCTCAACAACCCGTTCGTGACCGGCAACGCGGCGCTGCAGACCATCCTGGCCTCGCGGCAGCCGGACCCAGCCAACCCGAACGCGCTGACCCAGCCCCTGTCGCTGACCAAGCTTCTCAGCATGAGCGGCAACCGCATCCAGACGTTCAAATATGACGTCTACCAGGTCCTGGGCGGCCTGAAGGGCGACATCCCCGGCACCCCGCTGACCTGGGACGTCTACGGCTCCTACGGTCGCGACCTGTTCAACAACGTGCAGGAGAACGACACCAGCAAGGCGGCTGTCGCCACGATCCTGAACGGCACGGCAAACTTCACCGGCTCGGCCGGGACCTGCATCGGCTACGCGTGGAACCCGCTCGGCAACACGCCCTTCAGCCCCGGTTGCCGTCAGTACGCCACGCGCGAGAACCACAACTCCAACACCATTACCCAGAAGGACTTCGAGGGGACGATCCAGGGCAAGCTGTACGAGCTTCCTGCCGGCGAGCTGCGCTTCGCGCTCGGCGCCGACTACCGGAGCAGCACCTTCGACTACCGCCCCGACCAAGGCCTGATCGTGGCGGACACCCCCTCGTACGACACCGCCGTCGCCACCTCCGGCACACAGACGGTGAAGGAGATCTTCGGAGAGTTGTTCGTCCCGGTGCTGAAGGACCTGCCCTTCGTCGAGGACCTCAGCCTCGACCTGGGCTACAGGCGTTCGGAGTACAACGGCTTCGGCTCGGCCAACACCTACAAGGCCGACGTCAGCTGGCAGCCGATCGACACCCTGCGCTTTCGCGGCGGCTACCAGACGGCGCTTCGCGCGCCGAGCCTCGGCGAGCTGTTCGCACCGACGATCACCGGCAATCTCAACATCGGCTCTCCGCCGAACGCCGGCGACCCGTGCGCGGTGGGCAGCTCCTTCCGCACCGGCCCGAACGCCGCCAAGGTGGCGACGCTCTGCCAGGCGCAAGGCATCCCCGCCGCCCTGTTCCCGAACTTCACCTACGGCGTCGATTCCGTGCACGGCACGTCCGGCGGCAACCCGGCCCTGACGCCGGAAACCGCCCATACCTACTCGATCGGCGGCGTCTGGAGCCCGCGGTTCGACAGCCCGCTCGTCCGCAATCTGCAGGTGTCGGTCGACTACTACAACATCAAGATCGACAACGCCGTCGGCTCCCTGGCGCTGACCGACATCCTGCCGCGCTGCTTCAACTCCGATGGGGTCAGCAACCCGACCTACACGACCTCGAACATCTTCTGCCAGCAGATCACCCGCGATTCGAACACCGGCGACATCGTGCTCGGTCGCGAGGGCCTGCTGAACCTCGCCGCCTACAGCACCGACGGCGTCGACACCCAGATCGACTGGAGCTTCGGGCTCGAAGACCTTGGCTTCTCGGAGGCTGCCGGCAAGTTCCGGATCAGTTCGGTTATCTCCTACGTGAACTCGTTCAACGTCTCCTCGCTGCCCGGCTCGCCGATGCTGGACTTCGCGGGCAGCATCGGCAACGCCTCGGTCAGCCCGGAGATCGCCCACCCGCGCTGGAAGTCCAACACCACGTTCGGCTATTCGGTCGGGCCGGTCTCCGCCGCCCTGCACTGGCGCTACATCGACTCGATGAAGCACCAGGACGTCGTCGTCAGCCCGACGGCCACCACCCCGGGCGTGTCGGCTTACAACTACTTCGACGTGGACGCGCACTGGGCGGTGACCAAGCAGCTCGAACTGTCGGCAGGCGTCACCAACCTGACGGACAAGGCCCCC
>JBIOED010000008.1:0-46605 GCA_044445675.1 Caulobacterales bacterium
AAGGACGACGTCTCGGCCGGCCGCGCCGCCTTCGGCGAGCACCACCTGACCGTCATGGTGCGCGCACCGAGCTTCGCCGCGCTCAATGAGGCGGTCGCCGAGGCGCAGGCGAGCTTCACCGACATGGGCGTCATCGCGGTGCGCGAGGACGTCAACCTGGAGCCCGCGTTCTGGGCGCAGTTTCCCGGCAACTTCAAGGACATCGCCCGGCGCGCCCTGATCTCCACCGCCAATTTCGCGGGCTTCGCCTCGGGCCACAACTTCCCGGTGGGCCAGGCGGCCGGCAACCTCTGGGGTCCGGCGGTCACCGTCCTGGAGACCACCTCGGCCGGCCCCTACCACTTCAACTTCCACAAGGGCGACCTGGGCAACTTCACGCTGATCGGGCCGTCGGGCTCGGGCAAGACAGTGGTGCTGAGCTTCCTGCTGGCCCAGGCCCGCAAGTTCGATCCGCGCATCGTGTTCTTCGACAAGGATCGCGGGGCTGAGATCTTCCTGCGCGCCATCGGCGGCCGCTACGACGCGATCCGGCCCGGCCAGCCCACCGGCTTCAATCCGCTGCAATTGGCCGACACGCCCGTCAACCGGGACTTCCTTGCCGAGTGGACCGCGCGCCTGGTGGCGCGGCCGGGCGAGGCGCTGGAGCCGGAAGACCTGGCGCGGATCAAGGACGCGGTCGACGCCAACTACGACCAGCAGCCGATCTATCGCCGCCTGCGCCACTTCGCCGAGCTGTTTCGCGGCGACCGGCGCCCGGACGCGGCGGACCTCGCGGCGAGGCTGCGGCCCTGGTGGGGCGATGGCGAGCGCGCCTGGCTGTTCGACAACGCCGACGACCAGCTCGATCTGGAGACGCGCACCCTGGGCTTCGACATGACCCAGATCCTCGACAGCCCGGTGCTCCGCACGCCGGCCATGATGTACCTGTTCCATCGGGTGGAGCAGCGGCTCGACGGCGATCCGACCCTGATCGTCATCGACGAGGGCTGGAAGGCGTTGGACGACGACGTGTTCGTCGCCCGCATCAAGGATTGGGAAAAGACCATCCGCAAGCGCAACGGCGTGGTCGGCTTCGCCACCCAGAGCGCCCAGGACGCCCTCGAAAGCCGCATCGCCTCGGCAATCATCGAACAGGCGGCGACCCAGATCTTCATGGCCAACCCCAAGGCCCAGGCGCGCGACTACTGCGACGGCTTCGGCCTGACCGAGCACGAGTTCAACCTGGTCCGTTCGCTGCCGGACACAGCCCATTGCTTCCTGATCAAGCATGGGGCGGACAGCGTCGTGGCGCGGCTGAACCTTGCCAACGAGCCCGACCTGTTGACCGTCCTTTCCGGGCGCGAGCGCACGGTGCGGCTGCTGGATTCCCTGCGCGAAGACCTTGGCGAGAATCCGGCCGACTGGCTGCCCTCACTCTTGGAGCGCGCCTGATGAGCCTGCTTTGCGCCACGCCGCCGCCCGACATCGGCATGGTCAAGGGCCTGCTGTTCTCGGTGGACTGCAACGTCCGGGGCATGTCGGAGGCGGGCTACGGCGCGCTGTCCACGGCCAATTCGCCGATGACCGCGGTCCTGACCCTGATGCTGACGATCTACATCGCCTTCATCGGCTATCGGCTGCTGATCGGGCGCACGCCGCTGCGGGTCGGCGACCTGACGATCAGCGCGCTGAAGATCGGCGCGATCTTCGCGCTCGCCACCAGTTGGCCGACCTATCAGCAGGTCGTGTTCGACACCCTCTTCCGCGGCCCCGAGCAGCTCGCTGACGCCATGATGGGCGCCCTTCAGCCGTCCGGGCCCGCAACCCGGGCCGACGCCTTCGCGAGCCTGCAGGCGGCTTATGACGAGCTGCAGCGCTCGGCGGCCTATTTCACCCAGCACAGCCTCAGCACCGCCTCGCCGCTGCAGGGCGGCAATGCCTGGGCGGCCCTGGCGCTCAACACCTCGGCCCTGCTCATGCTGCTGACCAACCTGGGGGCGGTGCTCGCCGCGAAGATCGTGCTCGGCCTCTTGCTGGGCCTGGGGCCGCTGTTCGTCGTCATGCTGCTGTTCGAGGCGACCCGCGGCGTGTTCGAGGGCTGGCTGCGCGCCGCCATCGGCTTCGCGCTCGCGCCGCTCCTCGCCATCCTCGGCCTGGTGGTACAGCTCACCCTGATCGGCCCCGACCTGGCCCGGCTGGCGGACCTGCGCAGCCAGGGCCTCGTCGATCTGGCGCCGGCCAATTCGATCTTCCTGCTGACCCTGATCTCCACCGGCGTCAGCCTGGCCCTGGCGATCGCGGTGGGGATCATCGCCGTGAGCCTGCGCATTCCGCGGCTGACCGCCGCCGTCACGGCCCCCGGCGCCGCGCCAGGCGCGTCCGTCGCTACGTTCACCCAAGAGGCCCGTCTCGGCCGCGCGGCCGTCGCCGAGCCGCGCGCCCGAGCCGTCGCCGCGGCCGCCATCGCCATGGAACGGCGCGAGGCCCGGAGCGCTGCGGCCGCGGGCGAGGCGCCCCGGCGCATCGCGTTCGGGACCGCCCGCCCTGAGATCGCGGCGCCTACGCCGGCGTTTTCTCCCCTTGGGCAGAGCTATCGCCGCGCGACCGCGCCCCGCCAAGCCGCCAGCAGCCTGCGGAGAGACCGATGAAGCCGGAAAAGCCGCCAGCGGCGGACCGCGGCGCCTACTACGCCCAGGCTGCATCCTGGTCGCAGGACGTGCACGGCGCGCTGCGCGCCTCGCGCCGGCTGGCCTGGATCGTGGCTCTGGGCCTGGGCGTCATCGCCCTGTTTGAGGCGGTCGCCATCGTCGTGATGATGCCGCTGAAGACGGTGGTTCCCTACACCATCACCGTCGACCGCCAGTCGGGCTACGTCGAAACCGCCCGGGGCCTGATCCCCGGCCGCCTGTCGCAGGACACCGCCGTCACCGAGGCGTTCCTGGCGCAGTATGTCCTGGCCCGTGAAGGCTATGACGTCACCGACCTGCAGGCCAACTATCGCAAAGTCGCCCTGTGGTCGGCCGGGCCGGCGCGCGACCAGTATCTGCGGACGATGTCGGCCTCCAACCCGCAGAGTCCGATGAAGCTCTATCCGCCGACCAGCGTGCTGCAACCGATCATCAAGAGCGTCTCGCTGCTGTCGCGCAACAGCGCCCTGGTGCGCTTCGACGTCGAGCGCCACGACTACGGCGCGGCCACGGGCGAACGGCAATCCTACGCCGCGGTGATCGGCTTCCGCTACACCGGCGCGCCGATGCGGATGGGGGACCGCTTCCTCAATCCCCTCGGCTTCCAGGCCACCAGCTACCGGCGCGATTCCGAGATGATCGGCTCCACCGCCGCCTCGCAGGGGAGCCGCTGATGCGCCTGCGCCTGCTGGCCCTCATGCTGCTCGCCGCGCCGCTCGCCGCGCAGGCCGCCGTGGCGCCGCGCCCCGGTTACGAGGACCCGCACATCCAGACGGCGTCCTACGACCCGGACCAAGTGGTGATGCTGCGCGGCGTGCTGGGCTACCAGATGATGCTGCAGTTCGCGCCCGACGAGCGGCTGGAAAGCGTCTCCGTCGGCGATGCCCTGGGATGGCAGGTCACCCCGAACAAGAACGCCAACCTGCTGTTCCTGAAGCCGCTCGAGCGCAACGCCGCCACCAACATGAACGTGGTGACCAGCCAGCGCCGATATGCCTTCGAGCTGCGCGTCCTGCCGAAGGGAGCCCGGACCGTCACCGCGCCCTATGTCGTGAAGTTCACCTATCCGAGCGTCGCCGTCGCGGTCGCCGAGCCGCCCCCGCCCGAACCGCCGCCGGAGGAGCGCAACCGCGCCTACGTCGTCACCGGCGCGCCGGAGAATACGCCGGTCCGCGTCTTCGACGACGGCCGCATGACCTACTTCGCCTGGGCGCCGCAGGCCTCCGCGCCGGCCATCTTCGCCCTGAGCGCGGACGGCAAGGAAAGCCTGGTGAACTACGACATTCGCGGGCCCTATACCGTGGTGGAACAGCTGGCCCCGCGTTTCGTCTTGCGGAACGGCAAGCAGGTGGCGACCGTCGTCAACCAGGGCTTCGTCCCGCCGACCGCAGCGCTCTCAGGAGGCGTGCGATGACCGACGCGACGCAGCCCATGGCGACCGATTTCGAACCTCCAGCCGACGAGCTCAGGCGGGATGCCGAAGACACCGCGCCGGTCGTCGGCCGGGCGACGGGCGGGCTCAATCCCGTCGCCACGGTGGCCGCCTTCGGGGCGGCGGCCGTCGTCCTGTTCGTCCTGCTCAATGGCCGGCGCGAGGCGCGCGTCGCCGGCCCCATGGCGCCCTCCGTCGCCACATCGCAGGCGGCCTGGTCGCCGCCTGCGCTGCAGCTTCCGGTGACGCCGGCCTCGGCGCCGGGCGCCGGCCCCTTCAACGGGCTTCCCACCCAGGTTGTCGCGGTCCCGCCCGCCGCCGCCGCGCCGCCGCCAACGCCCGACAGGCCCGCGCCGCCGGCCGCCGGAGGGCCTGAGTCTCCCGCCCGGCTGCATGCGCCAGCCGTGGTGGTGGACCTGGGCGGGGCTTCGCGGGGCTTCGTCCTGGCCCAGGCTGACGCCGCGCCGGCAAGCGCGGGGACCGGCGGGAGAACCGAAGCCGGGCCGCCGACCGCAGGCGGCGCCCAGCGGCCGCAACTCTCCGACAGCGAACAGTTCGCCAAGCGGGTCGGCGAGGAGGAGCCGGATCGCGCGCGGGCCATCCCCATGCGCAACCTGCGCGCCATCGCCCCCCAGGGGACGATTATCCCCGGCGTGCTGGAGACCGCGATCGACTCCGACCTGCCGGGCTATACCCGGGCGATCGTCAGCCGCGACGTGCTTAGCTTCGACGGACGCGCCGTGCTCATTCCGCGCAGCAGCCGGCTGATCGGCCAGTACAAGAGCGCCGTGGCGCTGGGCCAGACGCGGGCCTTCATCATCTGGACGCGGGTGATCCGGCCGGACGGCGTCTCCATCCAGATCGCCTCGCCCGGCACCGACGAGCTTGGACGCGGCGGCCTGGACGGCAAGGTGAATCGGCACTTCCTGCGCCGCTTCTCCGGCTCGATCCTGCTCTCCGTGCTCAACGCCGCCGTGGCCTCCGTGGGCCGAACGCCCTCCACCCAGATCAGCATCGGCTCGCCCAGCGCGGCGACCGGCCTGGCCAATTCCGCCTTCCAGGGCGACGCCATACCGCCGACGATCAAGGTGGCGCAGGGCCAGGCGATCAACATCTTCGTCGCCCGCGACCTCGACTTCTCCGGCGTGGAGCCCCCCAGGTGAGCGCCCAGCCCGCGGTCTATCTCCGCACCTACCTGGCGCCGCTGGCGCTGCTGCTGGACCGCGCCGACGTCACGGACATCTTCATCAACGCGCCCGGCGAAGCGTGGATCGAGACCGTCACCGGCGGCATCGAACGGCACGCCGCGCCGCAACTGGACGAGACGACCTTGCAGCGGCTGGCGCGGCAGATCGCCAGCCTGTCGAACCAGGGGATCAGCCGCGAGCATCCCCTGCTGGCGGCCACCCTGCCGGACGGCGAACGGGTGCAGGTGATCGCACCGCCCGCGACGCGCGGCCACCTGGCCATCGCCGTGCGCAAACATGTCGTGGCGGACCTGAGCCTGGACGACTACGAGCGCGCTAGCGCCTTCGCCGAGACCCGCACCGACGGCCGGTCTGAGGCCGAGGCGATCGACGCCGAATTGCGCCAGTTGCTCGACGCCGGCCAGACCACGGAGTTCCTCCGGCGGGCGGTGCGGCGGCGCAAGAACATCATCGTCGCCGGCGGCACCTCGACGGGCAAGACCACCTTCCTGAATGCGCTGCTCAAGGAGATCCCCCGGGACGAGCGGCTGATCCTTATCGAGGACGCCGCCGAGGTGCAGCTCGATCATCCGAACGCGCTTGGCCTCGTCGCCGTGCGAGGCGAAAACGGCGAGGCGCGGGTCACCGCCGAGGACCTTGTACAGGCGTCGCTGCGGATGCGGCCGGACCGCATTATCCTGGGAGAGCTTCGCGGCCGGGAAGCGATCAGCTTCCTGCGCGCGGTCAACACCGGCCATCCGGGCTCAATCACCACCATCCACGCCGACAGCCCACGCGGCGCGGTCGACCAGCTGGCGATGCTGGTCCTGCAGGCCGGAGTGAATCTGCGCCGCGCCGAAATCACCGACTATGTGCGGAGCGTCGTCGACGTTTTCGTCCAGCTGTCCCGACGAAATGGACGACGCATGATTTCCGAAATCGTCTTCAAGCAAGCCGCCTGATGGGCCGGCGCTCGCCTATAGTCTCCGCCTTATTCGGAGCCCTGGCCGCCCTGGGCGCCTGGACCCTGGCCGGCCCGGCGCTCGCCCACACCGGCACGGGGCTGCCCGGCGGCTTCACGTCGGGCTTTCTCCATCCGCTCAGCGGCTTCGACCACCTGCTGGCTATGGTCTCCGTCGGCATCTGGGGCGCGTTCCTGGGCCGACCGCTGCTCATAGCGCTGCCGGTGATCTTCCCGACGGTCATGGCCGTGGGCGGCGCGCTCGGCATGGCCAATGTGCCGCTCCCGCGCGTCGAGCTCGGGATCGCGGTGTCCGTCCTGGTGATGGGCGGCGTCATCGCCTTCGCCTACCGCGCCCCGGTGTGGCTGGCCTGCCTGATCGTCGGCGTCTTCGCGATCTTCCACGGCTACGCCCACGGCCGCGAACTGCCCTCGGCGGCCGACCCGATCGGCTACAGCGTCGGCTTTGTGCTGGCTACCGGCATGCTGCATGTCTTCGGCATCGGCATCGGGGTTCTGAACAACCGGCCGACCGGCGTCGTGGCGACCCGGAGCCTGGGCGCACTGATCGCCGTCACCGGCGTCTTCTTCCTCTACCAGGCGCTGCGGGTATGAGGGGAGGCGCCTTGCCGCCTGCCCTGCTGGCGTCGGCGCTGGGGTTCGCCCTGGCGTTCACCCCGCGCAAGGCGATCGCGCCCGCGGTTGGCGTCTTCGTGGTCGTCGCAGGCGCGGCAAGCCGGCTCAGGCCGGACCCCGCCTGGGCCGACGCTATCTTCTACGGCTGCTGGGCCAGCGTCATCGTCACCGCGCTGTGCGTGCACCTCCCGCGCGGGGTTGGCCGCTGGCCGGCGCTGGCGCTGGGCGCGAACGCCGGGGTCTGGTGCGGGCTGGTCATCGCGGTCGCCGGCGTTCCGCTCGACCTCGCGAAATCCCTGCCCTGGGTGCTGATCTGCATCCCGGGCGCGCTGCTGATCGCCCGTCGATTCCAGATCGCCATCAAGGTGGTCGCGAGCTGGCTGATCGCCGTGTCTCTGCTGGCCGCCGCCCTGCCTGCCACGACGCCGACCCCCGGCTATGTCGGCGACCATATGGAGTGATGATGAGTATCCGATCGATCCGAGCGAGCCTTGGGCTCGCCGCGAGCCTCGGCGCGGCCGCGTTTTCCCTTGGCGCTTCGGCGCACGATTTCTGGGTGCAGCCGCTCTACTTCTGGGTTCCGCCCAACAGCCCGGTGATGACCACCTTGCAGGTTGGCCATGGCGAATTCCGCCAGCGCTGGAACGCCGACGCCAAGCGGGTGATCCGCTTCAACGACATCGGCCCTGGCGGCGTGGTCACCGACCACCAGGCGGAATTGCGCGCCGGGACCATGAACCAGGACCACCTGCTCACCTTTCGCGCGCCGGGAACCCATGTCCTGGTCCTGCAGACCAGCTACGCCGAAAGCGTGCTGCCCAGCATCCGCTTCAACGACTACCTGAAGCAGGAGGGCCTGACGCCGGCGCTCGAACTGCGGGCCCGGACCAGGACCCAGGACCAGCCGGGCCGCGAAATGTACAGCCGCCGCGCCAAGGCCCTGGTGCAGGTGGGGCCGCCCTCCGCCAAGCCGCAGCCCTGGGTGACCCGGCCGGTGGGCCTGTCCCTGGAGATCGTGCCGGAGATCAACCCTTACGCCGTCGGCGCGGGCGTGGATCTGCCGGTCTATGTGCTCTGGAACGGCAAGCGGCTGCCGGGCGCCATGGTCATGCTCAACAATCTCGCCTTCGATGGCCGGCCGCTGGAGACCTTCGTCACCGACGCCAACGGACACGCCGTGTTCCGGGTGCCGCGGACCGGCTCCTGGCAGCTGAACGTGCTGTGGACCCAGCCGATCAAGGGCAATCCCAGGGCGGATTTCGACACCACCTTCTCCAGCCTCACCCTCGGCTTCCCGCCGGGCGTCACCCGCTAAGGCTCATTTCGGCGCGTCGGCGGCCCGTTCCTCGGCGCGCACGCCGGCCAGGATGTTGGGCAGCGAATGGTCGCCCTCGTGGCAGGCGTATTTCGCCTCCTGGCGCTGGCGCTCGACCGCGTGGAGGCGATGCTCCGCAACAGCCTGGGCAGGCGGACCAACGCCTCCGCCTTCGCGCCGACCGGAGCGACTCATCCCTTCAAACCCAGCGACGCACGGCGCATAAGGAAACCTCCCGATCCCCTTCACGCCGCAGGTCTGATGAAGCGAAACCTTCCGCGCACCTTGGGCGTGCTGGCGGTCATTGCAGCGCTCACCGCCCCGATCGCGACGGCCGCCGTCGGCGCCACGCGCCCCGCGCAACGGACCAGCGCGGCCGCCCCGAATTCGACGGTGGCCGACCTTGATCCCGCTCCAGTCGCGGCCCTCGCCCGACAGGTCGATGAGGCTGAGGCGCAACTCGACAGCCTCTCCCTCCATGCACGATCCAGTGACCTCGACGACGCCGAACTGAGGCGCCGAATCGCGGCGGTTGCGCCGATCCAGGCCAGCCTCGCCGACGCCCTGGATAACCTCAATCCGCTTCTCAGGAGCGCCGATGCCCGGCTCGCACAGCTTGGGCCGGCGCCCGTCGCGGGCGCGCCGCCCGAGGATCCGGAGACCACGCAAAGCCGTCGGGAGATCCTGCGCTACCGGCAATCCGTCGATACCGAGGTCAAGCAGGCGCGGCTTCTCGCCACCGAAGCCGCCCAGCTCAACGCCGATCTCGACGGCCGCCGGCGGCGGCTGTTTTCCCAGCGGCTTTGGGTTCACAGCCGATCCATTCTGGCTCCTGGGCTTTGGGTGGACTTCGCGCGCGACACGCCCGCCGAGATGCTCAAGCTCAACGCGGTGCTCTATCAGGAACGCGGGCTGGTCGCCGTCCGCGCCGGATCCCCGCGGGCCGCGGCGATCCTGACGCTGGCCGCCCTGCTGGCCGCCCTGCTGATCGCACCCGTCCGGGTGATGCTCAATCGTTGGGCCGAGACGCGTGTCGCCAAGCGCTCCCCGGACGGGCGAACCGCAGCCGCGGTGATCGCCGTCTGGTGGATTGGCGTCGCCGTCCTCACGCCCTTGCTCGCCGGCCTCGCGATCCAGGGTGCGCTGACGAATACCGGAGCCTTGATGCCTCGCTTCGCTCAGCTTTTTTCCCTGCTTTGGAAGACCGCGGTCTTCGGAACCTTCGTCGAGGCCGCGGCGCGGGCGCTCCTGTCCCGCAGATGGCCCGCCTGGCGTGTGGCGCCCGTCTCCGACGTCGCCGCGCGCCGCCTTGCGCCCTATCCGGCGCTGATCGCCTTCAGCGCCGCGCTGGCGGGATTTCTGGCCGGGTTGAATAGCCTGCTGGGCGCCAGCAGCGCCACCCGGGAGGCCAGCGGCGGCCTGATCCTGCTCGTCGAACTGGCGGTCATCGCCAGCGCGCTCAGTCACATCGGTCGCGCCCGCGTCGCAGAAGCCGAGGCCGCCTCCGCAGCGGCGGACAGCGCCAATGTTCAACTGCCATGGATTCTCGCCGCCATGGCCGCCTGGCTGGCGCTGGCGTGCGCCGCGGCCGCAGCGGTGGCGGGTTACCTGGCGCTCGCGACCTTCGTGATGCGGGAGCTGGTCTGGGCGGCCGCCGTGCTGGCGGCGCTGTTCGTCCTGATGCGCGGCGTCGATGCGGCCGTCGCCTGGCTGCTGTCGCCCGCCCGCCCGCTCGGCCGCGCGATCCGCATCTCCATCGGCCTCTCCGCGCTTGGGCTCGAGCAGGTCGTCGAACTCGTCTCCGGGCTGGTCCGGCTAGGGCTGGTGCTGGCGGGCTGGGCGGCGGTCCTGGCCCCGCTCGGGGCCGACGCCCAGGACGTGTTCGGACGCGTCACCTCCACCGACCTGGTCCTGCGGCTCGGGCAGGTGACGATTTCGCCGGGCGCCGTTGCGGGCGCCCTGCTGGTGCTCGGCGTTGGGTTGGCCGCCACCCAGACCCTGCGTGTCTGGCTGGAGTCGCGCTATCTGCCGAAGACCCGGATGGACCTCGGCGTGCGGACATCGCTGGCCTCCGGCGTGACCTACGTCGGCGTCCTGGTCGCCTTCTTGCTCACCTGCGCCTATCTGGGCCTTAGCCTTGACCGCATCGCGCTCTTCGCCAGCGCGCTGTCGGTCGGGATCGGATTTGGGTTGCAGGCCATCATCGGCAACTTCGTGTCGGGCCTCATCCTGTTGGCCGAGCGGCCGATAAAGGTCGGCGACTGGATCGCGATCGGCGACATGGAAGGCGATGTGCGCCGCATCAACGTGCGCGCGACCGAGGTCGAAATGCGCGACCATTCGCGTCTGATCGTGCCCAATTCGGAGCTGGTGTCGAAAACCGTCCGCAACGTCACCCACGGCGCGGCCCTGGGCCGCGTGAAGATCGTCCTTTCCTTGAACGCCCAAAGCGATCCGCTGGCCGTCCGAGACCTTCTCATGCAGCGCCTCAGCGCCCACCCCGACGCCCTCGCCGACCCGGCGCCCGCCGTCTACATGACCGACATCAAGGACGGCGCCATGGAGTTCACCGCCTTTGTGTACCTCGCCTCGCCCCGGGCGGCGTTCAAGGCCAAGAGCGATCTGCTGTTCCAGATCCTGCCCGACCTCAGGGCGCAAGGCATAGCGCTCGCCACGTCAAATCCGGTGGTGCACGTCGATGTGGGAGATCGGCCTATCGAGCCGAGCGGCGCCACACCCTGACGCGACGTCGGAGTCTGGCCGCGTCCTCCGAGAGCGGGATGGACCTGAACGACATCTTCCCACTCTCGTGCTTGACCAGGGGACTCGAAATCCGACCTTCGCGGTTGGCGCCGGACCACCGCGCCAATTGCAGCTCAGGCGAAGCGAAGGCCCCGTCGGCGGAGCATCGCGCCTGCGGCGCCAAAACCGAGGACCAATAAGGCCCATGCCGCAGGCTCCGGAGTCACCGAGCCCTGTGCCGGGTCGAAGGTCGCCTCGAGGAAGGATGGGGGGGAGTTCTGTCCGGCAATACCGCTGTAGGCTATGGTGAAGCCGCCATTGCCTGGCGTGAGAAGGGCCGTGTGCTGGTCGACGTAGCAGGAGCTCACGGGGCTGGCGCACGTAAACCACGTCGCGAGGATCGACGGTCCTTGGAAGGTCAGCGTGGCCAGCTGGGGCGGAAAGCCAGACCCCGGCACACCCGTGTCGACGCTCGCCAGGACGTTGAACAGATGTGTTGCGTCGGGGGGAGATGGCAGGAGGTCTCCCACGAAGTCCAGAACCCCGTCGTCTCGGAGAAGCAGCTTGTCGGTGCTCCCACCCGCAAATCCGACTGTGTACGGAAGAGTATAGGGGGAATCACACTCGGCGCCGACCGTGGACTGGCTGTCGCAGTAGCCTCCGAAATTCAGTGTGATTGGCGTGCCGGTAGGGCTTTCGTCGATCGCAGTATATCCGGCGTATGCGCCGGTCGCGGAAAACAACATCGCGCTCCCCATCGCGGCAACAAGAGCCATGCTTCTGCGCGTGTTTTTCTTGAGTGTCATTGAGATGCTCCCCCGCCAGTCCGCTTAACTTACACGGTACATCAACATTAGCCGAACGCAAGTCGGAGATCACCGGTGTCAAGGAAGGGCTGGCTGCCTGAAAAACCACGCGGCTCAGGGGGCCGAAATTGGGCTTGCAAGGTTCTCGCATAACGGAGCTATTGGGGAGGGGTTATTCGCGTGGGGGACGCGTGAAGTATTCGGCCTTCATCAGCTACAATCATCATGATCGCAAAATCGCGCGATGGCTCCACAACGCGCTGGAAACCTATCGCATCCCGCGGAACCTCTGGGGTCGGGAAAGTCCGATTGGGATCCTCGGACCGGGGCTGCCGCCGCTGTTTCGCGATCGGGAAGAGTTGGCGGCGTCCACTGATCTTGCAACGTCAGTGCTCGCGGCGCTCCAGGACTCCGCCTGGCTGATCGTGATCTGCACGCCGAACGCCCGGCGTTCGAAATGGGTCAACGAGGAAATTCGCACCTTCACGCGGATGGGGCGCAGGGCGCGGATCCTTTGCTTGATCGCCGGCGGCGAGCCCAACGCTGCGAAGGTCGCCGGATCGGATGGGGAGCTGGAGGCGCTTCCTGCGGCTTTGTTCGAGAACGGCGAGAGCGAGCCTCTCGGGGCGGATATTCGGGAAGGCCAGGACGGGCGCGAGAACGGTAAGCTCAAGCTGCTGGCCGGTCTTTTCGGCGTCGCTTATGACGAACTCCGTCAGCGGGAACTCGTGCGCCGCCAGCGGCGGCTCGCGTTGCTGGCGGGAGGCTCGGCGGCTGGCTTCCTCCTGATGAGCGGCCTGGCATTCACAGCCGTCGTGCAGCGCAACGAGGCGATCCGCCAACGGGACATTGCCCGTGAGAAGACCCTGACCGCCCAGCGCACAGTCGACTTCGTAAAGTCGATCTTCGCGGTTTCCGACCCTTCGGAGGCTCGAGGCGCGACCATTACCGCGCGTGAAGTGCTGGACAGGGGTGCGGCGCAGATAGGCGAGGAACTCAACAACGAGCCCTCAGTGAAGACCGAGCTCAGCGTCACCCTCGGCGAAGTCTATACGAGCCTCGGATTGCTTCATGACGGTGAGAAATTGATCCGCAGCACACTGAATTTGCCGGGTCGCGACACGCTCTCCATGGCACACCAGTACAGCGCGCTTGGCGAAGCGCGGTACAATCAATCGGATTTCCCGGGGGCGATCGGCGCGTACGACATCGCGCTGCGCGAATTGAACAAGACGGACGACGCCGACCAGCGGGCCGCCCTGCAACCGGCCGTCCTGGTCGGCCTTGCGGAAGCCCAGTCGTCGGCGAAGGACTATGCGGCGGCGGAGCGCTCCGCCAAAGAGGCGCTGCGCCTCGACGTCGCGAGGCTGGGCAAGGACCATCCCGACGTCGCGCGAGATATGGAGATGCAGGCCTTCAACGCGTTGAACGTCGAGCAATTTGACCGCGCCCAATCGCTTCTGGACCGCGCCTTGGCGATCCGGTTGCGGCGCCAGGGCCAGGCCCATCCGAAGGTGGCGCAGGACCTGAATGAACTGGGCGCGATCGCCTATATGCGGGGCGATCGCGCAGGCGCAGAAGGCTACTTCCGTCGCGTGCTTGTGGCCAACGAAGCCGTTCTTGGCCCAATGCATCCAGATCTGGCCATCACGCTCAACAACCTGGGTCGAGTGCTGTTGGAACGCCGCGCATTCACAGACGCCGAGCCGATCTACGAGCGATCGCTCGCCATCACCCTGCTGCAGCGGGACGAAACCCATAACGACCTTGCCTTCACCTTCGCAAATCTGGCGCTGATCAAGCACGCTCTCGGGCAGCCCAAAGAGGCCGAGACCCTGTTCCGCAAAGCAATGCGCGCAGCGCGGTTGCACAGGCACCGAAACCTCGCCCCCATCCTGACGGACCTCGCCGACGTGCTCTGCGACCAGGGGCGAACGACGGAGGCGGACGCCCTTTTGGCCGAAGCCCGTCCGCTGATGGCGCAGACCTATCCTGGGGATCCATGGCGCACGGCCTGGGTGGACAACGTGCAAGGCGGATGTCGGCTACGAGAGGGCCGCACGACAGAGGCTGCAATGCTGATTTCGCGAAGCGAGGCGGCGCTTGCTCGCAGGTGGCCTGCGGACACGCTCTATGGCGTGGCCTCCCGCCAGCGGGCAAGGCAGCTGCGCGCGGCGCAAAGCAAAGCCGCAACTGCCGCCTACACCCAAGAGCCGCCGCCGCGCCGCCGAGCCCATGGTTAAGCCAGGCCTCTCCGCGCCTGGATCTGGTCGTCGGAATCTGACCGGGCACAGGGCCTCCGAGGTCGGCTTGCGACAGGTCGTCCAGCACCGTTGCGAGGGCCATCGCCTGCGGCCCGCCTTTTGGAACACCGTTCGATACGATGCGCCGATGGGCCCGGAGGGGCCTTTCTCAGCACCTCGGAAAGCATTTGGACGACCACCAAAGGTCGGCGTTGCTGCGGATGGATGACGACCGACTGATTGAGACTCTCCAAATCGGCTCAACCGCCGCTAAGCTGCCGTTAGACTCCGAACACTTCACGCCGGCCTTCACACCACTCTAGGCAGACAACGTCGGAAGCATGGACCAGGAACGTCAACTCGTAAGTCCTGTGGTGGCGATCGGAGTCACAGGCCATCGGACCCGCAGTCTGCCCAAACCTCTGCGCGATCAGGTCGGCGCCGTGCTGCTGCGGATCCGCCGAGCGGCTGAGACCGGTCTGGCGAGCCGTGAGAATCCGCTTTGGGGTCAGGAGGTCAAATTGCGGATCGTCTCCCCGCTGGCCGAAGGCGCAGACCGGCTGGTTGCGCAGGTCGCCCTAGGCTTGGGCTTCACGCTTCAATGCGCCCTGCCCCTTCCGCGGGAAGAGTACGTCGACGACTTTAAGGCGCCGGGCTCCGCTGAAGAGTTCCGCACGCTCCTCGGAAAGGCGGAGCGCGTGTTCGAACTCGATCCCGTGGCCGACCGAAGCGACGCCTATCTCGCGGCGGGACGATTGGTGTTGCAGCAGTCCGATATCCTCATCGCCATCTGGGACGGCGACGCCCCGCGCGGCAAGGGCGGCACCGCCCAGATCGTGGCTGAGGCGTTGCATCGAGGCTTGCCCGTCGTATGGCTCAAACCCTCAGCCATCGAAGCTCCGACCATCCTGTCTGGGTCCCTCGCGCGTCCGGTGCGTCACGACCTGGACGTGCTGGACAAGGCGGTGGCGCGCTTCGTTGCGCCGCCGGCAGCCGATCAAAGGAAATGCAAAACCAGTCTGCGGTCGTTCCTGAAGGAGGGGCGCCCGATAGGTTTGGTCGCCGGAGGATATCAGGCCTTCGTGAATCTGATGATGCTGAGGTTTCGCTGGCCCCGCCTTCGTCGCGGACACTGGTTGTCGGAAAGCCGAGGTATCTGGACGGCCCCTTTTGCGGGGCATAGTCACGTCCACGCCGCATCCGAACCTTGCCTCGAGGAAGGTATTTCGACGGCGTTCGCGCGCGCCGACGCGCTGGCCACCCAATATGCGGGCCTCTATCGGACGACATATCTGGTGAACTATGGCCTGAGCGCCGTGGCTGTTACGCTTGCCCTGATCGGGGCTACGACGGGCGGCCCGGGTTCGTTTGCGCCCTGGGAAGCGGCCTGCATCCTGGCGATCGTAGTGTTCACGGGGAGCGCAAACCTCTTCCACTTTCACGAGCGGTGGATCGATTACCGTCGCCTTGCTGAAATGATACGGCCGCTCAGGTATCTATTTCCCATCGGGCTCACGCTGCCGACCAACAATCCCCCCAACTACCTGGAGCGCGAACGGGCGCCAGAAGGCTGGGTAGAATGGCTCGCCGGTCGTGTGGAGCGAGAGTTGGGCCTGCCCAATGTCGCCGTGACGCCAGACTACCTGCAATCCGTTCGCAGCTTCGTCACGAAATCGATACTCCAAGAACAGATCGACTATCATCGACGGAACGCGGCGCGCCTCGCGGTGGTCGATAAGCGCCTCCATCGCCTGGGATTCGGACTCTTCATCCTGACGGGTTTGGCTTGCCTCCTTCCCATGTCACCGGTCCACGCACTCGTGGAATCCTGGCGCGGTCGCTGGAACCTGCAGCGGGGCCTGACGTGGGCGAGCGGAATTCTCCCGGCATTTGGCGCGGCGATGGTGGGTGTGCGCAACGTGGGGGAATTCACGCGTCTGGAACTCCGCTCCGACGCCATGAAACGCGCCCTGGAGAAGGCAAGAACATCGCTCGATGAGCCGACCTCGATCTCGGGGGGAAGGCGCCATCTGGCCGTGGAATTGGAGGCCTTGGCCGTCCAGATGATGTCCGAAACGGCGGATTGGAGAACCCTGGTCATCACTCGCCACATTGAGTTGCCGAGTTGAAGGCGATTGGTGCGCCAGGTCCGCCTTAGCGGCTCCGGCCCCGTCGCCGGACGAGCTGCGCGGCACTGGCCACCCGGCCCCAGAGATCATGGCCGTTCCTACCCTGGGCAGACGTGTTCCGCCGCTGGCGGCCCGCAGCGGCGTCCGCGGATCGTCCGGGGGGCCGGACGGCTCGGCATGGCTCCTCCACCCGGATGAACCCGCGATCCGCGGCCGGTGTCGGCCATCGCGACCGCGCACGGTCGAATTCGCCATGCCGCCGAAGCCTGGACCAGGAGTCGGCTGTCGCCACGCTCGCCGGCGCCTTGACCGTGTTGCGGAGGCCAGCAGACGGCTGACCCGGCGTGATCAGCGGGTGGCGCGGGTGCGCCGCAGGATCGACAACGACTTCGCCGAGCCGCTCAGCCTGGCCGAGCTCGCCGAGCCTCGACTGCCCCGACCGGCGCAGCCGCTTCGCGTGCTATGCCTTGGCCATGTCTGGAGACTTTGCAGCGCTGATCGATGAGGGCAACGCCGCCCGCTACGCCAATGACTTTGCTGCGGCGGAGGCTTGCTACCGCGCCGCGCTGGCGCTTCGGCCGGACAACGCGCCGGTGCTGGCGGCGCTCGGCCTGCTCCTCCTCGCCCAAGGCCGCTACGCCGAGGGCTGGCCGCTCTACGACGAGCGCCGGAAGTTCCAGCCCCTGCTCGTCGACCGCTCGGGGATCGCCGAATGGCGCGGCGAGGACCTGGCCGGCCGCAGCCTGATGATCTGGCCCGAGCAGGGCCTGGGCGACGAAATCCAGATGGCCCGCTATGCGCCGCTGCTACAGGCCCGCGGCGCGACCGTGGTGCTGGTCTGCGCGCCCTCGCTCGCCAGGCTTTTCGGGTCGCTGGGGGTGCATGTGGCGCCGCTGGCCGACGGGGCGCGCCTGCCGACGACGGACTTTCATTGCCGCGCCTTCTCGCTGCCGGCGCGGCTCGGCACGACGCTGGAGACCATCCCGCCCGCGCCCTACCTGCGGGCGCCGGCGGACCCCAGGACGGGCGGCGTCGGCGTCGTCTGGCGGGGCAATCCGCAGCATCCCAATGACGCCGGACGCTCCCTGCCCTCGCCGCAGGCGCTCGCGCCGTTGGCGGAACGGGTGGCGCTGGTCGACCTGCAGGCGCCGCGCGGCGACTTCCGAGACACGGCGGCCCGTGTCCAGGCGCTGGACCTGGTGATCACCGTCGACACCGCCATGGCTCACCTCTGCGGCGCGCTCGGGGTTCCCTGCTGGGTGATGCTGCCGGCGCACCGCACCGACTGGCGTTGGCTTGCCGGCCGCGCCGACAGCCCCTGGTATCCGTCGCTGAGGCTTTTTCGGCAGGCGGCCCCCGGCGACTGGAAGGGCGTCGTGCGGCAGATGTTGGACGCCCTGCCGCCCCGCTTGTTCGAGGCGACCCCTGGCTCAGCGCCCTAGGCGCGTCCGCGCCGCCTGGATCGGAGGGGTGACCATCCTTTGCCGCAAGGCCGCGCTCACGCCCGGATCTGGGCCAGCAGGCCGCGCCTCCTGACCAACACGATGGCCAGGTCATAGGGGACGGCCAGGGCCTCGCGCAGGTGCATCTTCAGCCAATAGGACGGTCGCGTCCCGTCGAGCCCCGGCGCCGTCGGGCCGGCCGCCGTGCGCACGCCCAGCACCGCCAGCAGCAGCCGGATCCTGGGGATGTGGTAGCGGTCGCTGCAGACGATCGCCCCGTCGAGGCCATGGCGACCGGCGAATCGGGCGATGGCGACCACGCTCTGCAGGGTGTCCAGGCTGGCCTCGTCCAGGCGCAGCCGGCCGGGCGCAACGCCGCGGCCGATCAAGTCGACCTGCATGATCGAGGCCTCGGAGGGCCCGGCGCGGCCGACGCCGCCGGAGCACAGCACCGGCGCCTCTGGCCAGGTCAGGGCGGCAGCGGCCCCGTAGCCGATCCGCCGCCGCAGCGAGGGCGAGGCCCGCCCGTCCGTCAGGACGGCGGCGCCGAAGATGGCGATGACCGGACGTTCCATGTGGGCGCGACCATGACCGTCGCCGTCCCGGACGGCTAGGCCCGGGGCGCGCCCTCGTTCATCGGCGGCTCGTGCTGGGCGATCAGGTCCGTGCGCTCGGCCTCGCGCACCGCGCGGGTGACGTTCAGGCGCGTCAGGATCGCCGCATCGCCATAGGCCGCCCGCGCCTTCTCCAGCGTCGAGCGCCAGGTCTGGCTCGCCAGGTTGTCGGTTTCGCCCGCGTAGACGACGGTCGGCCCGTCCGTGGTGATCTTGGCGATGACGAAGTTGGCCCCGGCCGGCGGCAGGAAGCGATCCTCCTCGAAGGAGGTGTAGCGATAGCGGGCGCCGGACTTGCCGGCGAGTTCATACTGGCGGTTCAACGCAACTCTCCACCCCGGAATGACGCGAGCTTCGGCGTGCTGGCCGGCTCTTGCGTCATGGTGGCCCGCAGGCTTGACCAAAAATGGGCCTAGCTTGGCCATGACGACATCTCCAGTCCGGGACCACCGCTTTCGGCGGCAAACGGAACAACCTCCGCCGTAAGACGTTCGGGCGGTGCGCCGCCTCTGTTAGGGTCACATCTCCCAAGGGAGCGCGACTCGAAAGTCGGTCGCCCCGACACCGGAGCCTGCGAAGACTGTGGAGAAACCGGCCGAGTTCAGCGTCAAGGGCGCCGAGGAGCGGCCGGCGGTCGTGCTCACCGGCGACTGGACGGCCAACAGCCTTGGCGAAGCGCCCGTTCGGCTCGTCCAGGAGCTCAAGGCGCGCGGCGACGTGGCGGTGGATATCCGCAAGGTTCGTCGGTTCGATACCGCCGGGGCCTACGCCCTGATCCGCGCGGTCGGCCACGACTACGACCTGAAGACGATCCGGGCGCGCCCGGAGAGCGCGCGGCTGCTGGAACTGGTGGGCGCCGCGGCGCACGTGCAGCGTCCCGCGGCCAGGAGCCCCCGCGGCTTCCACGAACTCACCGTCCGCATCGGCAAGGGCGTGATGAACACCGGCTACGAGTGGATCGACACCATGGCCTTCCTCGGCCACCTGCTGGTGGTCGTCGCCCGGACCGCCGGCTACCTGGTCACCAATCCCAAGCGCATCCGCTGGGCCGCGATCTTCTCGCTGGCCGAGCGCGCCGGCCTCGACGCCATCCCGATCGTCGCCGTCACCTCCTTCTTCATCGGCGCGGTGGTGGGCCTGCTGGGCGCCAACATGCTGAGCCAGTTCGGCGCCCAGGTGTTCGCCGTCGAGCTGATCGGCATCGCCGTGCTGCGCGAGTTCAACATCATCATCACCGCCGTGCTGCTGGCTGGCCGCTCGGCCTCCAGTTTCGCCGCCGAGCTCGGTTCGATGAAGATGAACCAGGAAATCGACGCCATGCAGGTGATGGGGGTCGACCCGTTCGAGGCCCTGGTCCTGCCGCGTTTCCTGGCGCTGCTGCTGACCATTCCGCTGCTGACCTTCGTGGCGACGCTGGCGGGGCTGTTCGGCGGCATGATCGTGGTCTGGACCGTGCTCGACCTCAGCCCGACCTTCTTCATGCAGAGGATCGTCGACAATGTCGGCGTGGTTCACTTCTGGGTCGGGATGTCCAAGGCGCCGGTTATGGCCGCGGTGATCGCCGGCATCGGCTGCCGCCAGGGCCTGGAGGTCGGCGGCGACGTGGAATCGCTCGGCCGGAGGGTGACGGCGGCGGTGGTCCACGCCATCTTTGCGATCATCATGATCGACGCGGCCTTCGCGCTGCTGTTCATGAAGCTGAACATATGACCGAGACCGCGCCACCTCCCGAACTCGTCAACGAGGACGACCTCGCCGACGACGAACTGCTCGACACCGCGGGCCCGGCGGTGGAAGTGCGCGGCCTCGTCTCCCGGTTCGGCGACAACCTCGTCCACGACGGCCTCGACATCACCGCCGAGCGTGGCGAGGTGCTGGGCGTCGTCGGCGGGTCGGGGGCCGGCAAGTCGGTGCTGCTGAACACCATCATCGGCCTGCGCAGCCCCCAGGCCGGCGTGGTGCGGGTGTTCGGCCAGGACATCGAGCGCGCCTCCCGTCGGCGCTGGAGCGCGATCGAGCGGTTGTGGGGCGTGCTCTTTCAGCAGGGCGCCCTGTTCTCCAACCTGACGGTGCGCGAGAATGTCGCCGCGCCCATGTACGAGCACACCACCCTGTCCCGCGCCGAGATCTACGAACTGTCGGACCTCAAGATCGCCCTGGTGGGCCTGGACCCCGAGGCCGGCGACCTGAAGCCTGCCGAACTCTCGGGCGGCATGCGCAAGCGGGCGGGCCTGGCCCGCGCCCTGGCGCTCGATCCGGAGCTGCTGTTCCTCGACGAGCCGACCTCCGGCCTGGACCCGATCAGCGCCGCGGCCTTCGACGAACTGATCAAGGACCTCTCCGACAGCCTGGACCTGACGGTGTTCATGATCACCCACGACCTCGACACCCTCTATGAAATCACCGACCGCGTGGCGGTGATCGCCGACAAGAAGGTGGTCGCCACCGCGCCCGTGCGCGAACTCGAACATGCGGACCACCCCTGGATCCGCGAGTATTTCCTGGGACCTCGCGGCCGGGCCGCGGCCAAGGTGAAGACGGAAGCCTGATGGAAAAGAACGCCAACTACGCCCTTGTGGGCCTGTCCTCGCTGATCCTCTTCGTCGGCCTCGTGGTCTTCGTCGTCTGGCTGGCCAGGGTCTCCTTCTCGCAGGAGTACGACCTCTACGACATCGTCTTCGACGGCCCCGTGCGCGGCCTCAACCAGGGCGGCGAGGTGCACTTCAATGGCATCAAGGTGGGCGACGTCACCAAGATCGCGCTCGACCGGACCAACCCGAGCCGGGTGATCGCCCGCGCGCGGGTGACCTCCGACGTGCCGATCCGCATCGATTCCTTTGCGACCCTGGAGCCGCAGGGCATCACCGGGGTGAACTACATCCAGATCACCGCCGGCAGCCCGTCCAAACCCCTGCTGAAGGTCGCGGAGAAGGCCAAGTGCCAGGCCAGGGGCCTGAGCGAGTGCATCCCGATCCTCAAGAGTCAGCGCAGCGCGCTGTCCGACCTCCTGGAGGGCGGCGGCACGGTGCTTAGCCGCACCATCGAAGCCCTGGACCGGGTGAACCGCGTGCTCTCCGACCAGAACATCAAGACCTTCTCGGCGACGCTGTCGGACGCCCAGGCGGTCAGCGCCGAGCTTCGCGAGCGCAAGGCGATCGTCGCCGACGCGCAGAAGCTCATCCAGGACCTGGACACCGCGACCCAGCACGCCGACGGCCTGCTACAGTCGAGCCAGAAGCTGGTCGACTCCGACGGCAAGCGCGGCCTGAAGAACGTCGCCGACGCCGCCGAGGAGGCGAAGGGCGCGGCCCACGACCTGCGCGGCATGATCGACAAGCTGCAAGGTCCGACCGCCGACTTCGCCAACAACGGCCTGCCGCAGATCACCGCCGCCATCGTACAACTGCAGAGCGCCGCGGAGTCCCTGGAGCGCCTGGTCAACGAGATCCAGCGAAGCCCATCCGGCGCGCTCGGCAAACCCGCCGCCGAAGAAGTGAAGGTGAAGCCATGACCCGCGCCCTCCTCCGCCTCGCGGCGCTGGCCGCCTGCGCGCTCGCGCTCAGCGGCTGCATCTCGTTGCTGCCCAAGACCAAGCCGGCGCAGCTCTATCGGTTCGGTCCGGAGCCTGCGGCGTCCCAACGCGAGGCGCCACCGTCGCCCAACGCCGTCGCGGTGTTCCGCACCAATGGAACCTTCCAGGGCGAATCCGCCGATGATCGACTGCTGACCGTCACCGGCGGAAAGGCGGCCTACATCGCCCAGACCCGCTGGGTGGCGCCGGCCGCGGTGCTGTTCGACGAGGCGGTGTCGGACGCCTTCGACGCCAGCCCCATCCGCCTGATCGCCCGCGGCCAGCAAGGCCGGTTCAGCTATGCCCTGCGGCTCGACGTGCGCAACTTCGAAGCCCGCTACGACGCCGGCCCCGACGCCGCCCCGACCGTCGTGGTGCGCGTCCACGCCGCCCTCAACAAGTCCGACCAGAGCATCGTCGGCGAGCAGATCTTCGAGGCCAGCGTTCCGGCCGCCGACAACCGGGTCGGCGCGATCGTGGCGGCCTACGACAAGGCGTTGAGCGAGGTGCTCGGCAAGATCGTCGCCTGGACCCAGGCCAAGGCGACCTAAGGCGCTGCGATTCCCGCCTGGCGCTTCGCGGCGGTGACGGTGTTCTGCAACAGCACGGCGACGGTCATCAGGCCGACGCCGCCGGGCACCGGCGTGATCCAGCCGGCCACCTGACTCGCTTCCTTGAAGTCGACGTCGCCCACCACCTTGGTGCGGCCGGCGGCGGCCTTCGCCGGATCGTCGAAGGGCACCCGGTTGATGCCCACGTCGATCACCGCCGCCCCGGGCTTGATCCAGTCGCCGCGAATCATCCGCGGCCGGCCGACGGCGGCCACCAGGATGTCCGCCTCGCGGCAAACGGCAGGCAGGTCGCGGGTTCGCGAGTGGGCGATGGTCACCGTGCAGTCGGCCTGCAGCAGGAGCTGGGCGACCGGCCGGCCGACCAGCACAGAGCGTCCCACCACCACGGCGCGCAGGCCCGTCAGGTCGCCCACCGCCTCGCGCAGCAGGATCATGCAGCCCAGCGGCGTGCAGGGCGTCAGCGCCGGCTGGCCGTTGGCCAGCCTGCCGGCGTTGACCACGTGCAGGCCATCCACGTCCTTGTCCGGGTTGATCGCCGCCAGCACCGCCTGCTCGTCCAGCGGCCTGGGCAGCGGCAGCTGCACCAGGATGCCGTGGATCAGCGGATCGACATTCAGCTCCGCCACCAGCCGCAGAAGATCGTGCTGGGTGGTGTCGGCCGGCAACCGATGGGTCACCGAGTGCATGCCCACCGCCAGCGAATGCTCGCCCTTGGAGCGGACGTAGATCTGGCTGGCAGGGTCGTCGCCCACCAGCACCACGGCCAGCCCCGGCTGCAGGCCGTGACCGGCCTTCAACGCGGCGACGTCCTGGGCCACCAACGCCCGCAGGCGCTCGGCGTAGACCTTGCCGTCGATCAGCTTTGCGGGGGATTGAGGCATCCGGCGCTCCTGGAACTGGCGCTCCGACTAGCCGTTAAGGTCGCGTCGCGCAAACGGTCGTGGCGACGCCGGGGCTTCCCATGAATTTTGCAAAGATTTTCACCGAGGTGGCCAGTTCGGTCGCCCGCTGGACCGGCAAGCCGCTGACCTTCATCGCCTGCGGGCTGATCGTGCTGGTCTGGGCCGCCACCGGTCCGATGTTCCACTACTCCGACACCTGGCAGCTGGTGATCAACACCGGCACGACCATCATCACCTTCCTGATGGTGTTCCTGATCCAGAACACCCAGAACCGCGACGGCGCCGCCATTCAGGCCAAGCTCGACGAGATCATCCGCGCCTCGAAGGCCAAGAACGAATTCATCGGCATCGAGCACCTCACCGATATCGAGCTCACCGAGATCCTCGAGCAGTGCGAACGGCATCGGCCGCACATCCTGAAGCGCGCCGAGAGAGCCGCCACGCCGAAAGATAAGGCCGCCATCGCCAAGGCGCGCCAGCGGGCGACGCGCAACGCCAAACCGGCGCGCCCCAAGCCCGCTGTCGCGAAGCAAGCCTAGCTCCGCCCCCGCCGCAGCCAGGTCGCCATGGCCCAGACGTGCGAGTCGCGGTCGAGTTGGGCGAGCGCATCGTGCGGGGCCATCCACTCCAGGGCGTGGTCGGCTTCGGTCTTCAACTCCGGCGCCTCGGCGAGCAGCCGGGCGGCGAAGAACACGCCGCGGGTGTTGTGGTCCTTGCCTTCCTCGTTGACGAAAAAGTGGTCGGCGCGGACGAAGCCCTCGCCCTCGACGGCGATCCGCAAACCGGCCTCCTCGCCGCACTCGCGCACCGCCGCCTGCGCCGCGGTCTCGCCCGGATCGATGCCGCCGCCGGGCAGGTCGAGCCGGCCGCCGCCCGACGCGAAGGTGACGCGGACCACCGCAACCCGGCCCGCCCGCTCGACCACCGCGAAAGCCGCCGGCCGGTCGGCGTAGGCGCGCCCCGCCTCGCGCTTGCCGAACTGCGGCGCGCTCATCAGTCGATGCCATAGAGGGCGGAATAGGGATCGACCTTGCCGGCCAGCACGTCGGCGACCGAAACGGGCTTGTAGCCGACGGTCTCGCCGGCGCTCACCCGCCATGCCCCCACGATCAGGTCGCGCAGCTCCGAGGCGCCCGCCGCGATCCGCCGGGTGGCGAAGGCCGCCCCCCGCGGGTCCCCGGGCGCGAGGCCGCCGGCCTTCTCCAGCCGATAGAGCGGGACCACCAGCGCGGCGGTGGCGGCGAGGTAGTCGGCGACGTGCTTTTGCAGCGCGCACTTGCAGTCGGCGGGCGCAAGCATCTGGGCCATGACGCCGGCCCCGGTGACGCTGGCCTGCACCAGATCGCCCTCGAAGGGCGCATGGATCCTGGCGGCGGTGTAGCCGTCGGGATTGGGGAACTCCCCCCAGCCGTTGAAGTGGACGGTCACATGCAGCGGCTGGCTGCCGTCGCCGACGAAGTGCGACAGCTCGCCGACCGCCACCAGGACCTGGGCCTCGCGGCGGCGGCGGTCGGCGACGAAGAACGCCTTGTGCGCGCTCCAGGCCGGATTGGCCTCGGCCGCGGTCAGCACCCGCCAGTAGGCCAGGTCCTTGGCCAGTTGCTCCCAGCGGTCGATGATCGAATAGGGCAGATAGCCGGCCTTCCAGCTGTCCTGGCCCACCGCCCGTAAGGCCGTCTCGTACTCCGCGCGCGTGGCCGGCAGCGCCGACAGCCTCGGGCCGCCCAGCACCGCGCCATCGTCGTTCAGGTCGAGGAAATGGCCGGGGTCGCGGTCGGCGTCGTGCTCGCGCCCGGCCCCCTTGGCGCGGTCGGGCTCGCGCGAATATTCACCGACGTCGAGCACCGCCTGCGGCGTGCGCAGGAACGCCGGAACCTCCGCCGGCAGGCTCCGCATGGCCGCCTGGCCGATGAGCCGGTGCCCAGTGCTTCCCCAGGCGAAGACGGCGCTGGGGACCAGAGCCGAAAGGGCGGCGACCAGGGCGAGCGACGCGAGGCGTTTCATGCCTCCGGTTTGTCGGCTCGCCCCCCGCTTGGCAAGAGGCTCGGGCTTGGCAAGAGGCTCAGGCGCGGATCTTCAGAACCCGCTCCACGCGGCCGACCCAGGCCGCGACCCGCGGATAATCCGCCAGGTCGAACCCGCCTTCCGAGGCGACCCGCGTGTAGGCCACCAGCGCCACGTCGGCCAGGCTCACCGCCTCGCCCAGCAGGAAGGACGACCCCGCCAGGCCGTCCTCCACCCGCTGCAGCGCGGCCTTGCCGCGCTCCACGATCCGGGGTTCCAGATCGCTGACGGCCTTGCCGAGATAGGCGACCTGGAAGCGGGCCACCGCCACATAGGGCTCGTGGCTGTACTGTTCCCAAAACATCCATTCGAGCATCTTCGCCCGCGCATAGGCGTCCTTGGGGATCAGCGCCGAGCCCTCGGCCAGATGCAGGAGGATGGCGTTGGACTGCGCCAGCGGCCGGCCGTCGTCGAGCACGACCATGGGGACCTGGCCCGCCGGATTCAGCGCAAGATAGGCCGGCGTGCGACTCTCACCGGCCAGGATGTCGACCTCGATCCAGGCGTAGGAAAGCCCGAGAGAATCGGCGACCCACTTCACCTTCAGGCAGTTTCCGGAGATCGAATCCCCATAGATTTTCATGAAAACCAGCTCCCACCCGTGGCGCCATAGAGGCGCGCTGCGCCTCGACACGCAAGCCTCTGCGCCTGCGGCGGGCTATTAGATAAGCTGACAAGCCAATGAGCCGCAGGGCATGCGGGGTTGGCAGCCCGCAAGAGTCCGGGCTAAAACTCGGGCCGCACCAGTTCAACGACGAAGGAGGAGCCGTCTTGCGACGCCGCCTCGCCGCCCTGGCAATCTTGCCCCTGATTTTCCTAGGCTCTAACGCACAAGCCGCGTCCAGCGATCCCGTGGGCGACCTGATAATGTCGGTGGTCACCGGCGCCCTTCCCGCCGGTCCGGGCTGGAACCTGAAGGCCACTCTCTATCATGCCGGCGCGCGCGGCGTCGGCGCGCTGGATGCGCTGGGCTGCAAGGTCGTCGCCATGCGTACGGTGGCCGTCGACAAGAACCTGATCCCCAAGCGCAGCGTGCTGTTCATCAAGGAAACCGTCGGCCTGAAGATGCCCGACGGCTCGGTCCACGACGGCTACTGGTACGCCTCCGATGTCGGCGGCGCGATCAAGGGCCGGCGCATCGACCTCTTTACCGGCTCGGGCGCACGCTCGATGGCCGCCGCCAGCGCGCTCAACCTCGCCAGCCTTACCGCGGTGAAGGTCGGTGACTTCAAGGGCTGCCCCCCGGGCTAGAGCCGCGGCTCACCCGACCAATTCCCCCGACGACGCCCCGCCGAATTCCCGGCGTATCTCAGCTCGTCTGGAGAAAACCTTGATCTATAAACCGAATTTCTTCGTGTTCACCGGCGGCCCCGGGGTCGGCAAGACCACCCTCCTTCGTCACCTTGAGGGCCTGGGCGAGCGCGTCGTCGAGGAAAGCGCCCGCGCCGTGATCCGCGAGCAGGCGGCCAGCTGCGGCCAGGCCGTGCCCTGGATCGACAGCCAGGCTTTCGCCGGCCAGACCGCCGCCCGCGACATCGCCACCTTCGACCGGATGGCCAGGGAGACGCGACGGATCTTCTTCGACCGTGGGATCGGCGACAGCTACCGCGCCAACGGCTCGGAGCCGTCGGCGGCGCTCGTCGAGGCCATCCGGACGCGCCGCTACAACCCGCGCGTCTTCATCTTCCCGCCCTGGCGGGAGATCTACGAGACGGACGCGGAGCGAAAGCAGGATTGGGACGAGGCCGAGGCGACCTTTGGCAGGATCCTGCGGATCCTTCCGGAGATCGGCTACACGCCCATCGTGGTCCCCACGGGCGATCTCGCCGCCCGCGCCGCCTTCGTCCTGAGCTGCGCCTTGCCGCCGGGCGTGAGTCCGCCTTAGGGTCCCGCCACCCTCCCACAGGAAGCCCCATATGCTGAACCGCCGCGCCCTGCTCCTCACCTCCGGCGCCGCGGCGGCCGCGGCCGGCGTCGCCTCGCGCGCCTTCGCGGCCGGCGATCCGGCGCTCGCCGCGCTGTTCGACCGGTTCTTCCAGGAGAACCTGCAGCATCGCCCCGAGAGCGCCACCCAGCTCGGCCTCGACAAGGGCAAGAACGCGCCGCTGAAGGCCAGGCTGGACGATGTGTCCAGCACCGGGCGCGCCGCCGCCCGCGCCTTGAACGCCGACCAGTTGCGCCGCCTGCAGGCCATCGACCGGGCCAAGCTCACGGGCCCCGACCGGCTGAACTACGACGTGGTGCTCTACACCCGGCAATCGACCGCCCGCACCCAGAGCTTCGACTTCGGCGGCTCGGCCTTCAGCCCCTCGCCCTATGTGCTGAGCCAGCTGACCGGGGCCTACCAGTCGACGCCCGAATTCCTCGACACCAAGCACACGATCACCACCGCGGAGGACGCCGAGGCCTACCTGGCGCGCCTGTCCGCCTTCGGTGATCAGCTGAACGGCGACACCGACCGGCTGCGCCACGACGTCGGCCTGGGCGTCACGCCCCCGGATTTCATCCTGGACCTGACGCTCGACCAGCTCGGCAAGACGGTGGCGCCGGCGGACCGGGCGCTGGTGGTCACCTCCATCGCCCGCCGCGCGGCGGAGAAGGGCCTGGGCGAGCGCTACGGCAGGGACGCGGCCGCCCTCTACAACGAGAAGGTCCTGCCGGCGCTGCAGCGCCAGCTCGCCGAGGTCAGGAAGCTGCGCCCCACCGCCGTGCACGACGCCGGCGTCTGGCGCTTCAAGGACGGGCCGGCCTTCTACGAGGCGGCGCTGCACTCCACCACGACCACGAAGTATTCGCCTGACGAGGTGCACAAGATCGGCCTCGAACAGGGCAAGGCGATCCTGGCGCGCCTCGATGGCCTGCTAAAGGCCCAGGGCCTGACGCAGGGCTCGGTCGCCGCGCGGATCAAGCACCTCTACGCCGACCCGAAAGAGCTGTTCCCCAACACCGACGCCGGCAAGGCCGAGGCCATCGCCTATTGCAACCGCCGCCTGGACGAGATCCGCCCGCGCTTGCCGACGGTGTTCGAGCGCCTCCCGCCCTACAAGTTCGAGGTCCGCCGCGTGCCGCCTCAGACCGAAGCCGGCGCAGCCTCGGCCTTCAGCCAGGGACCAGCGATCGACGGCTCGCGGCCGGGCATCGTCTACTTCAACCTGCACGACAGCGCCGAGTGGCCGAAGTTCTGCCTGTCGACCACCATCTTCCACGAGGGCCTGCCGGGCCACCAGCTGGAGGGCGGTCTGGCGCTCTCCAACACCAACCTGCCGCTGATCCGCAAAAGCACCAGCTTCTCCGGCTATGGCGAAGGCTGGGCGCTCTACGCCGAACAGCTGGCCGACGAAATCGGCATGTACGACGACGATCCTCTAGGGCGCATCGGCTACCTGAAGTTCCAGCTGTTCCGCGCCAACCGCTGCGTGGTCGACACCGGCATCCACCACCTGCGCTGGAGCCGCGAGCAGGCCATCGCCCGCTTCGTGGACAACGAGGGCGAGGCCCCCGGCTTCGCCGCCCGCGAGGTCGAACGCTATTGCGCCACGCCGGGCCAAGCCTGTTCCTACAAGCTCGGCCACACGGTGATCGTCAACCTGCGCGCCCGCGCCAAGGCGGCGCTGGGGCCGAAGTTCGACATCAAGGACTTCCACGAGGCGGTGTTGAGCGGCGGCCGCGTGCCGCTCGACATCCTCGACCGCACCGGCGACGCCTGGATCGCGGCGCGGAAGGCCTGACTACGCTTTATGGGGGCTGCGGATGCTGCACCTGGATGCGACCGATTCCGGACCCTTGGTGGGCGTCGCGGTGGGCGCGGTGCTCGCCACGATGGGCGGCCTGCTGGGGGGCCAGATCGAGAACCGGCTGAACCGCAAGGAGCGCGAGCACGCCGCGGCCCTGCTGTTCGGTGAGATCCTCGCGGCGCTCCGCCTGATCTTGCGCCTGGCCGACGAGAGCCGCGGCCGCGGCGAGCGCTACGGCCCGATCACCATGCGGATCCTCAAGGCGGCTGTGCGCGAGACCCAGATTTACGACCGCAACCGCGAAACCCTGTTCGCCGTGCCCGACCCGCTGCTCCGGGCCAAGACCCACGTGCTGCTGATCCAGATGAGCCTGACGCTGGAGGCGGTGCAGGAGGCGGCCGAAGCGATCAAGGTCAATCCCGACGCCGAATCGGCCGTCGCGGAACGCGAGGGATCCTTCAATTTCGCCATGGAGCTGCATGCGGAACTGCCGCCGCTCATCGCCCGGTTCGAGAAGCTGGCGCGCCAGCGCTTCGACGCCCCGGAGCTGGTGCTGCAGGCCGGACGGGCCGCCAATCCCCTGGCTTCAGCCTAGGGCTCGGCCCGCACCTAGCCTTGGAGCCTCAATAGGTTGTCCTGATCCAATTTTGGCCTCAGGTTTCCACGAACGCCCGCTCGAGTACGAAGTCGCCGGGGCTGGCGATGGAGCCTTCCTCGTAGCCGCGCTCGAGGAGCTGCTGCTTCAGGTCGGCGAGGACCGAGGGGCCGCCGCAGAGCATGACGCGATCGACGGCCTTGTCGAACGGCGGCGCGCCCAGGTCGCGGAACAGCTGGCCCGAGGCGATCAGGTCGGTGATCCGGCCTTGGGTCTGAAAGGGCTCTCGGGTGACGGTGGGGTAATATCTCAGCTTGGGCCCGATCAATTCGCCGAGGATCTCGTCCTCCGCCAGGGCGCCGGACAAGAGCTCGCGGTAGTTGAGGTCGGCCACCTCGCGCACCGTGTGGGTGACGATCACCTCTTCGAAGCGCTCGTAGACCTCCGGGTCGCGGGCCAGGGACAGCCAGGGCGCGAGCCCGGTGCCGGTGCCCAGCATGTAGAGCCGCTTGCCGGGCCTCAGGCCGTCCAGCACCAGGGTGCCCGTGGGCTTGCGGCCGATCAGCACCTGGTCGCCGACCTGGATCTTCTGCAGGCGCGAGGTCAGCGGGCCGTCGGCCACCTTGATGGAATAGAACTCCAGCTCCTCGTGCCAGGCGGGCGAGGCGATGGAATAGGCGCGCACCAGCGGTTTGCCGTCCTCCTTGGTCAGGCCGACCATGACGAACTGGCCGCTGGCGAAGCGGAGCGCCGGGTCGCGCGTCGTCCGGAACGAGAACAGGCTCTGCGTCCAATGTTGGACCCAGGTCACGGTCTCGACGAAGAAAGCGCCGGACGCCTTCACGGGCGCGGGCGCCAGGGACATGTCATTCATCGCTGATCTACGTTCTCTTGGGCCGCGTCAAATGTCGCCGCCGACGTTTTCGACGACGCCGGGCGCGCGCGCAACATGGATGCCGCATTCGGTCTTGTCCGAACCCGCCCAGCGGCCGGCGCGGACGTCGTCGCCCTCTTCTACCGGCCGCGTGCAGGGCCAGCAGCCGATCGAGGGGAAACCCTGCGCCACCAGCGGGTGGGCCGGCAGGTCGTACTGCGCCACATAGGCGTCGAGATCCGGTTTCGTCCAGTTGGCCAGCGGGTTGAATTTCACCTGGTGGCCGGCCTCCTCCACCACCGCCATGGCCAGCCGCGTGCCGCCGTGGAAGCGTTTGCGGCCGGTCACCCAGCCGTCGAAATCCGCCAGGGCGCGGTCGAGCGGCAGCACCTTGCGCACGTGGCAGCAGGCGTCGGTATCGGTCTGCCAGAGCCTCGCCTCCGGGTCGGCGACGGCCAGGTCCTGGTAGCGCGGGCGCAGGTCGCGCACCTCGGTCAGGCCGAGCTTCGCCGCCAGCTGCCAGCGGTAATCCAAGGTCTGGCCAAACAGCATGCCGGTGTCGAGGAACAGCACCGGGATATCCGGCTTCACCTTCGAGGCGAGGTGCAGCAGCACAGCCGACTCCGCCCCGAAGGACGAGACCAGGGCCAGGCGATCGCCGAACGCCTCGGCCGCGGCCTCGAGCACCGTGCGCGGATGGGCGTGCCGCAACTCCGCGTCGAGGCGCGCGGCGAGCGTCTGAGACCAGTCGCTGTGGTCGTAGGCCAGGCTCATCCCGCCCGCTCCGCGAAGGCCGGCGCACGGCCGTCGGCGGCGCGCTGGTAGACATGCCGGAAGCGATGGGTGACCCGGGCCCAGTCCGCCGCAGTCGAACCGTCGGCCGGTTCGAAGGCGTCGAAGCCGCAGCGGACCATGAACCCGGCCTGCTCGCGCAGCACGTCGCCCACCGCCCGCACCTCGCCCTTGAAGCCATAGCGTTCGCGCAGCAGGCGGGCGTTGGAATAGGGCCGGCCGTCGCGGAATTTGGGGAACACCAGCGCCACCACCGCGATCCGCGGCAGGTCGTAGGTCAGCGCCTCGACCTCCTCGTCGCCCTGCAGGCGCACGCCCACCGCGCGGCCGTCGGACAGCAGCCGGTCGCCGTCGGTCTGGAACCGCGCGAGCGAGATGATCACGTCGCCGGGCGGCAGATCCTGATCGTCGTCCACGGTGGTGAAGGCGTCCTCCGCCTCCGCCATCGCTCCGTCCACGATCTCAATGCGCGTCGGCATAGACGGCCTCCTTGAAAGGCGCGACGCCGGTGCGGCGGAAGGTGTCGAGGAAGCGTTCGCCGCCTTTCCGCTCGCGCAGGTAGACCTCCACCATCTGCTCGACCGCCTCGGGCACCTTGTCGCCAGGTAGCGCCGGGCCGAGCATCTGGCCGAGCGCGGCGTCGGCCTCGCCGGAGCCACCCAGGGTGAGCTGGTAGTATTCCTCGCCCTTCTTATCGACGCCCAGGATGCCGATGTGGCCCACGTGGTGGTGGCCGCAGGCGTTGATGCAGCCGCTGATCTTGATCTTCAGCTCGCCGATGAGCTCGGCCCGTTCGGGGTCGGCGAACCGCTGCGCGATCTGCTGGGCCACGGGAATCGCCCGCGCATTGGCGAGCGCGCAATAGTCCAGCCCTGGGCAGGCGATGATGTCGGTCACCAGGTCGATGTTGGGCGTCGCCAGGCCCGCCGCCCGCAGCTCGGCGTAGACCGCCGGCAGATCATCCAGCTTCACATGCGGCAGCAGCAGGTTCTGCTGATAATTCACCCGAATCTCGTCGCGCGAGAACCGCTCGCCGAGGTCGGCGGCCACCTCCATCTGCTCGGCGCTGATGTCGCCCGGCGTCAGGCCCGGCGTCTTCAGCGAGACATCGACGATGGCGTAGCCCTGGGCCTTGTGCGGATGGACGTTGTGGCGAAGGAACCGCGCCAGGCCCGGATCGGCGGCCTTGGCGGCCTCCAGCGTCTCGGAAACCGCCGGCAGGGTCTCGAACTGGGCGGCGAAGGCTCCGCGGATCCGCGCCAGCTCGATGTCCGGCAGGTCGGTCCGTTCGTGCGCGCCCTTGGCCCATTCCGCCTCGACCTGGCGCGCGAACTCCTCGGCGCCCAGCGAAGCCACCAGCACCTTGATGCGCGCCTTCCAGATGTTGTCGCGCCGCCCGTGGCGGTTGTAGACCCGCAGGATCGCCTCCAGGTACGACAGCAGGTGGCGGGTGGGCAGGAACTCGCGGATCGTCGAACTCAGGTAGGGCGTGCGACCCAGGCCGCCGCCCACCATCACCTCAAAGCCCAGCTCGCCATTGCGGCCGCGGCGCATCGCCAGGCCGATGTCGTAGACCCGGATTGCCGTCCGGTCCTTGGCCGCCGCGGTCACCGCGATCTTGAACTTGCGCGGCAGGAAACTGAATTCCGGATGCAGCGTCGACCACTGACGGATCGCCTCGGACCATACCCGCGGGTCGTCGAGTTCGTCGGCGGTGGCCCCGGCGTAGGGATCGGCGGTGACGTTGCGGATGCAGTTGCCGGAGGTCTGCATCGAGTGCATCTCCACCTCGGCCAGGTGCTCCAGGATGTCCGGCGCGTCGGCCAGCTTGATCCAGTGCAGCTGCAGGTTGGTGCGGGTGGTGAAGTGGCCGTAGCCCTTGTCGTAGGTCCTGGCGATGTAGGCGAGCTTGCGCAGCTTGCGCGAGCTCAAGGTCCCATAGGGGATGGCGATGCGCAGCATGTAGGCGTGCAGCTGCAGATAGAGGCCGTTCATCAGCCGGATCGGCTTGAACTGGTCCTCGGTGATCTCGCCCGCCATGCGCCGGCGGACCTGCTCGCGGAACTCCGCGGCGCGGTCGGCCACGAACTCCCGGTCGATGCTGTCGTAGCGGTACATGCCGGCCTCACTTGCGCCTGATCAGGTTGATGCGGCCCGTCGAGCGGGCGGCGCCGGAAGCGTGGCGCAGGGCCGCCACCTCGTCGTCGCGCACCGCCTGCTTGCCGTGCTGGGGATGGTTGCTGGGGCCGAGCGCGCGGATCCGTTCGCGGAAGCTGAGCGGCACCCAGCGCCCCTCGGACGGCACGACATCGATCAGATAGGCGTCGACCACCACCGTCAGCGCCGCCTTGGCCCGCGCCTCGGCGGCCTCCGCCGTCTCCGGATCGTCGAACAGCTGGGCGTCGAAGAAGCGCTCGACCCAACGGCCGTCGCGCCAGAACACGACCTCGCCGTCGCCCAGGCGATTGGCGGTCAGGGCTTTCATCTCTGCCTCCCCTGCGAAGCGGGGGAGGGGAACTGCTCGCCGAAGAGCGAGCGGTGGAGGGGGCGAGCCATCGCCCCGAGCTTGCGGCTTGCCCCTTCCACCATCGGCTCTTCGGCCGATGGTCCCCCTTCCCCGTGAACGGGGAAGGCAAGAGGCAGCGCCAGCGCCATCGCCTCGCCGACGATCAGCAGGGCGGGGCCGTTCAGGCCGCGGGCGGCCTCGGCCAGGCCGGCGAGCGTGGTGACGATCCGTCGCTCGTCCGGGCGGCTGGCGTTCTCGACGATCAGGGCCGGCGTGCCGGCAGCCCGGCCGGCCGCCATCAGCCGCGCCGCGATCGGGGCGGCCTGCGACAGGCCCATGTAGATCACCACCGTCTGGTTGGGCCGCGCGAGGCTCGGCCAGTCGAGGTCGGGCTCCGCGCCGTTCGAGGCGTGGCCGGTGACGAACGTCACGGCCTGGGCCGCGCCGCGATGGGTCAAGGGCGCGCCTGCGCCGGCGCCGGCGGCCAGGGCGGCGGTGACGCCGGGGATCACCTGGCACTCGACGTGAGCCGCGCGGCAGGCTTCCAGCTCCTCGCCGCCGCGGCCGAAGATGAATGGGTCACCGCCCTTCAGCCGCACCACCTTGAGGCCCTGCAGGGCAAAGGCCACCAGCATGCGGTTGATCTCGTCCTGCCCGTAGGAATGGCGCGACTTGCGCTTGGCCACCGAGATGCGGCGGGCCGCCGCCGGCGCCAGGTCCAGGATCTCGTCCGAGACCAGGCCGTCATGCACGACGACATCGGCGTTCTGGAGAACTTTCAACGCCTTGATGGTCAGAAGCTCCGGATCGCCGGGACCCGCGCCGACCAGCCACACCGCGCCGCCGCCGGTTCGGCCGCCGCCCAGCACCACCAGGGCGCCTGCCCGCCTCGACCTCGTCTGCTGCTCAGTCATGATTAGCTTCTCTAAAGCCTAGCTGCCCGCAATCGCAGCGGGACGGGCTGAGGTCCGCGCCGACGTTTTCCGGTGATGAAAAGGGCCAAGACACCGCCGGACGCTTGCAAATAGGGAACCGGGGCCCCAACTCGCAATCCAAGGACTTCTGCCGGGGCTGTCAGGATTTCTATGGAAAGATCGACGGAACAACGCCGCCGCCTGCCGCCGCTGAACGCGTTGCGGGCCTTCGAGGCCGCTGCGCGCCACCTGAATTTCAGCCGCGCCGCCGACGAGCTCTCGGTGACCCCGGGTGCGGTGAGCCAGCAGATCCAGAACCTCGAGGACTATGTCGGCGCGGCCCTGTTCAAGCGCACGCCCAAGGGCCTGCTGCTCACCGACGCGGCCCAGACCGCCCTGCCGGCGCTGCGCGAGGCCTTCGACCGCCTGGCCGAGGCCGCGTCCCTGCTCACCGCGGCTGTCGACGGTCGGCGCCTGACGCTTACCGCCCCACCCTCCTTCGCCACCAAGTGGCTGGTGCCGCGGTTGGGGGCCTTCGAACAGGCCCACCCATTGGTCGATGTCTGGCTCTCGGCCGCCATAGAGCTCGTAGACCTGGCCGCCGGGGAGGTGGACGTGGCCATCCGCTACGGCGGCGGCCGCTACCCCGGCCTGGAGGTCAAACGCCTGTTCGCCGAGGCGGTGATCCCGGTGGCCAGCCCCGAGCATCTGGCCGCCCAGCCGCTCGCCTCGCCCGCCGACCTCGCCCACCACGTGCTGCTGCACGACGGTTCGCCGGATTTCGACGACAGCTGCCCCGACTGGTCCATGTGGCTGGCCGCACGCGGCTTGCGGAACATCGACGGCATGCGCGGGCCGCGATTCAACCAGAGCAGTCTGGTCATCGAGGCCGCCGTCAACGGCCGCGGCGTGGCCCTGGCCAAGCGCACCCTGGCCCAGGCCGACCTGGAGGCCGGCCGCCTGGTCGCGCCGCTGCAGATCGCCACGGCCGTGGACTTCGCCTATTACCTCGTCCATCCCAAGGCCAAGGGCCGGCTGCCGCAGGTGAAGGCCTTCGTCAGCTGGATCGAGGCCGAGGCGCAGGCTCACGAGGCGGCCCTGCTGGCCATCGACAATGGCGCCGGCATATAGGGGGCGCCGCATATAAGACTCGCCGGCCTATAGAGGCGCCTGCATCCAGACGAGTTCAGCACCCATGGATTTCTCCACCGACCCGCGCCCAGCGCCCGCCGACTGCGCGACCATGACCGAGGTCCGCCAGGGCGTGGACGCCATCGACCGCCTGCTGGTCGCGGTCCTCGCCGAGCGCCAGCGCTACATGGACGCCGCCGCTCGCATCAAGGCCGACCGCCACGCGGTCCGCGACGAGGCCCGCATCGAGGACGTGGTGGCCAAGGTCCGCGCCGCCGCCCGCGCCGCCGGCCTCGCCGAGGCGATCGCCGAGCCCGTCTGGCGCACCCTCATTGAACACTGCATCGCCCACGAGTTCGATACCTGGGACGCCCTGCGCCAGGAGGCCTGATCAGCGCCGGGCCTGATAGGTCACGATATCGGCCACCGCGGCGTCCAGGGCCGCGCGGACCTGCGGCAGGCCGCCCTCGCCCTGCGCCTCGGCCTGCGCGCAGGCGTCGCCCAGCGCATTGGCCCCGACGCCGCGCGCCGCGCCCTTGAGGGTGTGGACCACGTCCTCCCAGCCCAGGCCGCCGGCGTCGAGCGCCGTCGCCCAGCCCTTCGCCTGTTGCAGGAACAGCGCCAGGACCTCGCGGACCACGCCCAGGTCTCCCGCGGCGAAGCCTTCCAGATAGCCGAAATCGACCGCGCCCGAAGGCCCCTCACCGGGTGCTTTGCCCGTCACGTAACCCCCTCGTCGCTCACGCCTTGCCAAGGCTGCATTTTCGCGTATTTTCCGCGCCCTCGCCGCCGGGGCTGATATTGCCTTAGAAACGTCTCCGGTGCGACGGCGGGTGCTTAGCTCAGTTGGTAGAGCAGCTGACTCTTAATCAGCGGGTCGTGGGTTCGAATCCCCCAGCACCCACCATTTTTCCGGTCGCGGAAAGCGTAGCCCCTTCGGGCCCTTCGAGGCCCGAGGTGTTTGAGGGCCCGATCCCTTCAACGGCGCGGCTCGACGATCCGCACGAAGCCGTGGCTAGCGTCGAGGTCGCGACCGCCGCGGGCGATCAGCACCACCTGCTCCAGCCGGCTCAGGCCCACCACCAGGGCGCTCAGCCACAGCCAGCCACTCCAGCCGGTGATGGCGATCGCCGGCCACAGGCAGAAGAGCAGGAACGCCCCGGCCTTGGCGGACCAGACGTGGAACATCATCGCCCGGCGTGTCGCCAGCCAGGAAGCGCCGAGATAGAGCAGCGGCCCGCCGAACAGCACCGCCGCCGCGAGCCACTGCCGCGCGATCAGACGCGGGTAGGCAAGCGCCAGGAACCCCAGGATCGCTACCGAGAAGATATTGTCGACGACGGCGTCCAGCTGCGCCCCGAATGCTGAAGCCTGGCGGAACCGGCGGGCCAGCCAGCCGTCGACGAGATCGGTGACGGCGGCCACCATGTAGAGGCCGAGCGCCGCGGTGGGCCGACCCGCCCAGAGCAGGGCGAAGATCGGGAGGATCAACACGGCTCGGGTCAGGGTGACGGCATTGGCCGGCTTGAACTCGCCCCGCTCTACGACCAGCGACAGCGGGAAGGCCGTCATGACGCGGTGAGCCGCAGGGTAGCCGGGTTGGCGATCAGGCTCGCGATCGAGAAGGCGTTGCCGTGCATCGGGCAGATCAGTTCGCCCGCCGCGTTCAGCCGCCCGAACTTCAGAGGACCCCCGCGATGCGGACAGCGGTTGGGCACCAGGTAGAGCTCTCCTCCGGCGGAAAGGAGGAAATATTCCTGTCCGTCGCGCCGGATCGGCGGCAGGTCGTGGCCGATCCAGACGGCATCCGCGTCGGTCACGTGGCGACCCGCCCGATCGCCGCGGCCGGGAACGCTGCGAAGTCGCGCCCGTCCTGCAGCACGCCCAGCACGCCCACCCGGACCGGCGAGCCGTCCAACGCGCTTGCGGGCGTCACCGGCCGGCCAAAACCTTGTCGGGGCTTGCCTTCCACGCCGAACCGGGCCGAGGGCGCCGTGGCGAAGGCCTGGGAGACCGCCAGCAGGTGGCCGCCGGCGCGCGCGAACGCGGCCTTGGTCAGCTCAGCGCCGGCGATGATCTCGCCGCCGGCTTCCGGGCCGAACCGCGCGATCAGAGGCGTCACCGCCTCGTCGATGACCATGCGGGTGTGGTGCAGGTCGATGTGAGCGTGCTCGGCGAAGTAGCGGGCGTCTGCATCGGGATGGAACTCACGCAGGTAGCGATGATGGGCCAGGGTCGAGCACTGATAGGCGGTCTCGGCGTGCAGCAGGAAGCCCACCTGCCGGAAGATGTTGCGCGGGTTCTGGAACAGCCAGTGGATGACGTTGTGCAACTCCAGCGCCGTGGTGTCGAACCAGGGCCAGTAGCCATTGTAGGCGTCGTCTAGGCCGAAGCTGCGCATTGTGGCGCGGTAGAGCACGGCGTGCTTCCGGGCGTGGGCGCCATAGCCGAACTCGTCGATCAGGATCCGGAACAACGCCGACTGCGCCTCGCCGAATTCGCCGATCACGCCCAGGGCCGAGGCCGAAGCCTCGGCGAGGAGGTCAGGAGAGGATTGCACCAGGAAGTTCCGGTAGTGGTCCTGGCGATGGGCGGCGTTGCGGAGCCAGGCGGTGAAGGCGTTTTCCGAACCCTCGCGGATCCGCGCCAACATGGCCGCGACATAGGCCTCGATATCGCCCTCGCCAGCCGGCGCCAGCGGCGCGATCAGCTCGGCCTCCAGCCGCGGACGGATATCGGCCAAGGCCCGGAGGCGCGCTTCGCCATAGTGGCGCGACAGGGGCGCCAGGACCCCGCCCGCCGGGGCCTGCGCTGGCAGGAGGACGTAGCGCGCCTGATAACAGCGCATCAGCGCCTGGTGCTTCACCAGGCCCGCGAGCGTCGGGTCGTCGCCCATCAGGTCGATACGAGCGTCAAAGGGGGCCGCCGGAGCCGGTCCCGACCCTTCGGCGAGCATCGCCGCCAACGCCGGCAGCGGATCGCGGACCACGGCGTTCACGGACCCGCCGGCCTGGCATAGATCGAGACTCCGATCCCGCCCTTCACGAACCACTCGTCCATCCGCCAACGCGAGACGCCGAGGTCGAGCCCAGCCCTGGGCGCCAGGGTCAGGTAGGTGGGCGCTTCGGGATCTCCGGAGATGACCGGGATATGCTTGATGATGATCCTGGAGACCATATCCTGGCCGAACAGGCTGGACAGCAGGGTCGAGCCGCCCTCGACGATCAGGCGCCGCACGCCGCGCTCGGCCAGCACGTCCATCAGCGCCACGAGGTCCACCTCGGTTTCACCGCAGCAGATAACCTCGACGCCGGGCTTGGCAAGGAGCGCGGCCACCGTCGCCGGCTGCGCCTTACGGGTGGTCGCCACCAGGGTCGGCAAGCCGTCGTTCAGCAGCGCCGACGTCAGGGGCAACAAGCCGTCTGACGACGGAATAACCCTCAGCGGATTTTCGCCGGGCGCGTGGCGCACAGTCAGGTGCGGGTCATCGACGCGGACGGTATTGGCGCCCACCATGATCGCGTCGCAGAGCGCGCGCTGGGTGTGAAACCAGGTCTTCAACTCGTCGGTGGAATAGTCGAACAGTTCCTTGCTGGACGAGGTCCTGTGCAGCGCCAGCTTACCGTCGATCGTCAGCTCCGACAGCGTTGTGATCTCGATCATGCGCGCTCGCCGGCTACCCTCGGATAGAGGCTCGCATGGTGGCATCCGCCAGGCGCGCCCGCAAATACGGCGTTACGCCATTCTCTCGCGTCAGGCCGCGTCGAGGCTCACGTGGGTCGCGCCGAGTGACGCAAGCGCGCCGGCCCGCTGCATGGTTCCGGCGCGATAGACGACGACCGACTTGGCGACCTTGCGCGCCGGGCGAACGACGCGGCTGGCCCAACCCAGGAACTCCGCGTCGCCGAGCTGCCCGCGCGGGCATTCGAACGACAGGGCCTGGAAGCCGGCGCCGGCCACCCTCGCCATGGCGCCGGCCGTCGGATTGGACAGACGGGCGACCACCAGCAGGGACAACGGCCGCACCAGCGACGTCACGTCGACCAGGGCGCTCTGTGGGATGCCCTCGACGTCGAGGATTTCGCAGATAACCCCCAGTCTCACCAGGCCGGAGGCCTCCCGGACCGGTTCAATCAGTTCGGCGCGGCCTCGCGGTGTGGACAGGCTGGAAAAAGATACCGGCACGATCAGGCTGAGTTGCCGTTCCCCGCCGCCCTCGGCGTTCAGCCGATCGATGCCGCGGGTAATGGTGGCGAGGTCAGCGCGCAGCAGGTCGGCGGTGGAAAGCGCCCCCACCTGCTGCGGCGTCAGTTCCTCCTCGGTCTCCACCGCGATGACGCGGCGGATCATCCGAAAGCCGATACGGGTGAAGCCCTTCAGCTCGTAGACCGGCTCCAGGGTGGCGGAGATGCGCAGGGTTCGGCCGTCCGCGGCGACGAAGGGCGTCCAGCGATCGACGAGCCGCGAGGCCAACTCGCCGTTCTCGTCGTGGTAGGCGGCCAGCCGGGTCCGGCCGTGAGGCTCGATGTCGGGGTCGCCTCTCTGCGCGATGGCCTCGACCTTGGCGGCGTCTACCGCCTCGGTTTCCACCTTACCCTTGCCGATCCGCGTCACCAGCAGGACGTCGTCGACGGCGTTCGTCGCCGCACCGCCGACGAAATGGCTGAGGATCTGGCGCAGATAGCCCAGGCACGCGGCCTGGCCCTGCAGGCGGCCGAGCTTGGGGTGGATGAGGAAGAAGTCGGTGTCGGAGATGCGCAGGTGGACGCCACGGGTCCCGAGGCCGCGCGCCAGGACCTCCTCAGCGAAGGCGAAGACCTCCTCTTTGCGGGCCTGCCAGCGATCGCCGAAGCTGTGCTGCACGGCCTCCAAGGAGATGACGCTGACCTTGCCGGCCGCGATCAGGTTGGGGTCGCCGAACCGTTCGACGTCGGCCATGGCTTCCGCCGACACCAGGCGCAGCGCTCCGGAGAGCTGGGCGCGGGCGAGTGCGTCCAGCGCAGACCCTTGCGAGGCCGACCGGGCGCCTGCCGCCCCCTTGGGACGAGCGGCCATTGCGGCGCTCTCGACCACCCTGAACTCCTTTGGCGAAACGAGCCGGCGTCCAGGGTGGCGGACGACGGTTAAGGGATGGCCCACAGCCCAGGGGAAAATGCGGGGCGCGCCGCGCGTCCGAAACCAAGAGGACGCCGAAATGCAAAAGACCTCGCCCGGCGTACGCCCGGCGAGGTCTCTGCAATCCCTCTTCCGAGGCGGGGCGAGGCGCCGCCGCCCGGGATATCGCCTACTTCAGGTGCCCGGCGAGGTGCTTGTTCATCTCGAACATGCTGACCTTGTCCTTGCCGCCGAAGACCGGCTTCAGCTTGGCGTCAGCCAGGATGTCGCGCTTGTTCTTCGGATCCTGCAGGTTGTGCTGCTTGATGTAGACCCAGATTTTCGAGACGACTTCACCGCGGGACAGCTGCCCCGGCCCGACCACGGCGGCCAGTTCCGGCGACGGCGTCAGCGGCTTTTGCAGGGCATTGGTCTTCTTGGCTTCGGCCATTGGTGGGCTCCCCCAGCTAGATTTTAGGCGTCTGCGGCCATACGTCGAAAAACGCATGAAACTGAGTCGCTTGAGGACATGCTAGGACTGCAATGCGCCCCGCGTCACCTAGAGAAACGCAAGAAGCCGTCTCAGGCGCGCAAAACCGCGGTTCAAGCTTCGATCGACAACGCCGTTACGAGCTTCGCCGACGGACAGGCGCGGGTCACGGCGCGGCGCCAGGGGATGATCTGGCGCACCCGGTCCGCTAGCCGTAGAATGAACTTCCCGTCGGACGCGCAAACACATGAAGATTGTTCTCGATCAGATCGACCGCCGGCTCCTGCGTGAGCTGCAGGCCGACGCGACGGTCCCCATCGCCGAACTGGCGGAGCGCGTCGGGCTTTCCCAGACCCCTTGCTGGAAGCGGGTGAAGCGGCTGACCGACGCCGGGGTGATCGAACGGCGCGTGGCGATCCTCGATCGCGAGCAGCTGGACCTTGGCCTGGTGGTCTTCGTCTCGGTCCGCACCAGCCGCCACGACGAGGACTGGCTGAACGCCTTCGCCCGGGGCGCCGCTAGCCTGCCGGAAGTCGTGGAGTTCTACCGGATGTCCGGCGAAACCGACTACCTGCTGAAGGTGATCGTCCGCGACATCGCCGCCTACGACGCCTTCTACAAGCGGCTGATCGCCGCCGCCCCGCTGCAGGACGTCAGCTCCTCCTTCGCCATGGAGCAGATCAAGTTCACGACGGCCCTGCCCATCTGAGTTGACTTACCCTGCGCCAAAGCCGCCAATTTCACCCATGACCACAGGGCGCGCGGGAGGATTGCGGTGAGTTCTTGGACTTTCGCGGATGTGTGGGAAACGATCGCCGCCGCCCAGCCGGAGCGGCCCGCCCACATCCAGGGCGAACGCGTAATCACCTGGGCCGAGTTCGACGCCCGCGCCGACGCGCTCGCCGCCCACCTGATCGCCAAGCGGCTGGATCGGCAGGCCAAGGTCGCGGCCTTCCTCTACAACGGGCCGGAATACCTTGAGACCTACTTCGCGGCTTTCAAGGGCGGCTTTGTCCCGGTGAACACCAACTACCGCTACGGACCCGAAGAGCTCTTCTACCTGTTCGACAACGCCGACGCGCAAGCCGTTGTGTTCAATGCCGGTTTCGCCGAGGTCCTGGAAACCATCCGCGGCCGGCTGACCGAAGTGAAGGCCTGGATCGCGCTCGCCGAACCGGGCCACCCCGTCCCCGCCTGGGCCGACGACTACGACGCCGTCGTGGCCAAAGCGCCCGCGCAGCGGCCGGTCAAGGCGCCCTGGGGCCGCTCGGCCGACGACCTGCTGCTGCTCTATACGGGCGGCACCACCGGCATGCCGAAGGGCGTGATGTGGCGCCAGGACGACCTGTTCAACGTGGTGGGCGCCGGCGGCCACGCGGTGCTGGCCGTCCCGCCAATCGAGACCCTGGCGCAGGCGGGCGGGCGTCTGGCGAACCCGGCGCACTATCGTCCCGTCTCGCTGGTCGCTTGCCCGCAGATGCACGGCACCGGCCAGTTCTCGTCGTTCATCTCGCTCAACCTGGGCGGCGCGGTCGCCACCCTGCCCTCGCGCAGGTTCAATCCGATCGAACTGTGGAGCGAGGCCGAGCGGCTGAAGGCCGACGGGATCGTGCTGGTCGGCCTGGCCTTTTCGACCCCGATGCTGGAGGCGCTGGAGGCCAATCCCGGGCGCTGGGACCTGACGAACGTCAAGATGATGAGCTCCTCCGGCTCGATGTGGAGCCAGGAGAACAAGCGCGGCCTCCTCGGCCATTGCGCGAACGCGATGATCTTCGACAGCTTCGGATCGTCCGAGGCGGTGGGCCTGGGCGCCTCGGCCTCGGCTCCGGGCGCGGAGGCGCAGACCGCGGCGTTCGTCATCGGCCCCAACTGCGCGGTGTTCACCGAGGACGGCCGCCGCGTCGAGCCGGGCTCCGGCGAACGAGGCCTCGTGGCCGTCACCGGCTTCCTGCCGGTGGGCTATTACAAGGACGCCGAGAAGACCGCCAAGACCTTCAAGACCCTGGAAGACGGCCGCTGGAGCGTTCCCGGCGACTGGGCCGAGGTGAACGCCGACGGAACCCTGAAGCTGCTCGGCCGCGGCTCGGTCTGCATCAACACCGGCGGCGAAAAGGTCTTTCCGGAAGAAGTCGAGGAGGCCTTGAAGACCCATCCCGGCGTCCGCGACGCCGTGGTCGTGGGCCTGCCCGATCCGCGGTTCGGCGAGCGGATTTGCGCCGTGGTCGAGACCGACGGCGCGGCCCAGCCGACGCTGGCGGAGCTTTCCGAACACGTGCGCGCGACGCTCGCCGGCTACAAGGCGCCGCGGGAACTGGTGGTGGTCGCCTCGATCGGCCGCGCCCCGAACGGCAAGGTCGACTACAAGGCGATCAAGGACCGGGCGGTGGCGGCCCTGAACATGCCCGCCTAGCGTCTCCTGCCCTCTCCGCCACTGACAGAACATCGTTGTTCAAGATCGCGCAGCAGGTGTAGCCTGCCAGGGATCAGGGGAGCGGATTCATGACCAAGCTCCAGCGGCCGGCCACGCGCGAATACCGCACGCCGGTGATGGACCACCGGCGTTGGGACAGTCTCGCGATACGTCCGGACGACATTGTTATCGCGACCTATCCCAAGTGCGGGACCACCTGGACCCAGCGCATCGTCGACCTGCTGGTCTTCCAGGACAGTGCGCCGCGGGCGATCCTGGAAACATCGGTGTGGCTCGACTCGCGGATATTCGCGCCCCTGGAAGATGACCTGGCCGCCTTGGAGGCCCAGGCGCATCGACGGTTCATCAAGAGCCACCTGCCGTTCGACGCCCTACCGATCTACGACACGGTGAAATACATCCACGTGGCCCGCGACGGCCGCGACGCCTTCATGTCCTGGCACAACCATACCCGGGGCTTCACGCCCGCGGCGAAGATGCGTATCGCCGAGGTGATCATGAACGATCCCGTCCTCGCGCCGGTGATGCCCAGCGGCCCGCCGCCGGACACTCCGGAAGACCCGCAGGTCTTTTTCCAGTCCTGGATCCAGCAGGCCGAACGCGAGCCGCGCACGGGACCCGGGGCCGACCTTTCCTATTTCGATTTCGAGAACACCTACTGGAGCGAGCGCCGGCGCGAGAATCTGCTCTTCGTGCATTACAACGACCTGAAGGCCGACTTGCCCGGCGAGATGCGTCGCATCGCGGATTTCCTGGAAATCGACATCCCCGACGATCAGCTGGCGGCGCTCGCCCAGGCCGCGGACTTCGAGGCCATGAAGGCGAGCGGCGAGGCGTTGTTGCCGAAAATCGGCGAGCATTTCGACCATGGCGCCAAGCGGTTCCTGAACAAGGGAACCAACGGCCGCTGGCGCGACGTCCTCACCGAAGCCGACCTCGCGCGCTACGAGGCGGTCTTCCGACGCAAGGTTTCCCCGACCTGCGCCGACTGGCTGGAGCACGGACGGCGGGGCGCGGGCGAGCCACGCCTCCTGCCCGACTGAGACCCAAGCGCCTCCGCGGCGCGGCTCGATCGGGACGTCAGGCCGACTTGAGGCTGCGGACAAACTCGACGAGGGCGCTGCGCGAGGCCCCGCGCGGCAACAGGGCGTAGGCGCGCAAAAGCTCCAGCGCTCCCGGCTCGGACAACAGGGCGGCGACCTGATCGATGGCCCCGCTGGCCGGCCGGACCTCGCCGAACATCTCGGAAACCGGCGCCTGCAAGGTCGTGGCTATGCGCGAGAGCATCGAAGCGCTCACCCGGTTCGCGCCGCGTTCGTACTTCTGGATCTGCTGGAAGGTGACGCCGGCCGCCTCCGCCAGCGATTGCTGCGACAACCCCCGGACCTTGCGCAGCAGCCGGATGCGGGCCCCCACGGCGATATCGATGGGATCGGCTGGCGCCTCGGGCTTGCGGGCCATGATGTCTCCGAAAACTCTACTGGACTTAGCTGGGACGGCGACTGGAGCCATCGCCAGGCGGCGCCCACTCGCCCTGAACCAGGTTCTGGTCGGTGATCAGGTAGCAGGCTTCGGCGATGGTGATTCCCACGGCGCGCCGGAGCTGTCCCGTGGCCGGCGCCTGGCGTTCGAGCATCATCAATTCCTCCTCGTAGGAGGTCAGAATTTCCAGCAGGTTTTGAGCGAGCGCCTTGGCCCGCTCGTCGCTTGTCTGGCTCATCACATTCCCCGCACCCGTCGGAACCTTGAGCATTGGGACGGCGAATGCAAGGCGCCGCGCGCGTCGCCTGCGCCAATCGGGGTCGGCGCGCGGCCGACCCCCACCGATCCTTGAGGATCAGCTGGCGGCGATGGCGCGCGCCGCGCTCTGGGCAGCCATGGTGGCCCGGCCCTCCCGCTCGGCGATCCGGCGGAACGTGGCCAGCGCCTGCCCCACCACCTGGTCCATGTTGTAATAGCGATAGGTGGCCAGCCGCCCCACGAAGTGCACGTTGGGCGTTTCCTGGGCCAAGGCCTCATAGCGCTTGTAGAGCGCCTGGTTCTCCGGCCGCGGCACCGGATAGTAGGGGTCGCCTTCGGCGCTGGGATATTCGTAGGTGATGGTGGTCTTGCCGACGCTCTGTCCGGTGAGGTGCTTGTATTCGCTGATGCGGGTGTAGGGCGTGGCCTCGTCTGGATAGTTCACCGTGCCCACCGGCTGAAACCACTCGCGGTCCATGGTCACATGCCGGAAGGAGAGGCTTCGATAGGGCAGCTTGCCGTAGCGATGGTCGAAATATTCATCGACCGGCCCCGTGAAGATGAGCTGGTCGAACATCGCCTCGGCGCGGACGTCCTCGTACTCCACGCCGAGTTCCCGGGTGATGCCGGGCTGGTCCAGCATCTTCTCGAACATCGCCGTGTAGCCGTCCGCCGGCATGGCCTGGAATTTGTCGGTGAAATAGCGGTCGTCGTCGTTGGTGCGGGTGGGCACCCGCGAGGTGACCGACTTGTCGAGCTCCGAGGGGTCCATGCCCCATTGCTTGCGGGTGTAACCGCGGAAGAACGTCTCGTAGAGCTCGCGCCCGACCTTGGAGATCACCACGTCCTCGGAGGTGCGGATCTTTTCCACCGGCTCGGCGCGGCTGGCCAGATAGGCCTCCGCATCCGCGTCGGTCCGCAGGTCCAGGCCATAGAGCAGGTTCAGCGTCGTGCGATTGATCGGCATCGGCACGAGCAGGCCCTTCACCGAGGCCAGCACGCGATGTTCGTAAGGCCGCCAC
>JBIOED010000009.1:0-45918 GCA_044445675.1 Caulobacterales bacterium
GGGAAAGGCCGCCAAGGCCTCGGCGGTCTCGAACTCGCATTCAGCCAGGATCAGGCCTTCCAACGGACCTTCGAAGCGGTCAATGGACATCACCACGCCCGCGGGCCCTGCGAGCCGGTGGCGGATCTTCTTCAGCAGGCGGCCCGGCAGGCTCGCAAGCAGGGCGAACTCGGGCTCCGCCAGATAGATGGAGGTCAGGAGACGCGTGGCGGCGTCCACATCCGCCTTGCGGGTCAGCCGGCGCATCGGCGGGCCGCCGTCCAGCGGCAGGGTCTCGCGCAGGCGCAGGCGCGTGCCCGTCACGTAGAGATCGGTGATCGCCATCGATTCCCGTACGCGGGCGAGGGGAATGTCTCGGCACAGCCAGCGCCGCTCGCGTTCGACCCAGGCGTATTTGAGCTTGGGAAAGCCCAGGGCCGCGGCGGTGGCCTCATCGATGTCCACGGCGCCGCCGCCCTACCGCGTCGGCGCGTGGGCGATGCGCAAGATGTTGGCGGCGCCCGGGGAGCCCATCGGCAGGCCGGCGAGGATCAGGATGCGCTGGCCGGGGCCGGCGAGGCCCGCCGCCACCGCCTGCTCAACGGCGACGCGGGCGAGCTCCTCCGGGTCGAAAATCTCCGGCGTCACCCGCGGCTCGGCGCCCCAGAGCAACGCCAGCCTGCGCGCAGTGTTCAGGCTGGGCGTCAGCGCCAGCGTCGGTTGTAGCGGCCGTTCGCGGGCCAGGCGCAGGGCGGTCTGGCCAGTGGTGGTGAAGGCGGCCAGACAGGCGGTGGAAGCCGCGTCGGCGGCCGTGCGCGCGGCGGCCACCAGGGCGTCGGCGTCGGCGTCCTCCACTGGGTATTCGGCGCGCATCAGCTCCGGCCAGCGGGGATCCTGCTCCACACGGGTGATGATGCGGTCCATGATCGAGACGGCCTCGACCGGATAGTCGCCGGCGGCGCTCTCGGCGGAGAGCATCAGCGCATCGGCGCCCTCGTAGACCGCCCCGGCCACGTCGGAGGCCTCCGCCCGGGTGGGGGTCGGCGAATGGGTCATGGATTCGAGCATCTGGGTCGCCACCACGACCGGGATGCCCCGCAGGCGGGCGGCGCGGACCAGCTGCTTCTGGACCACCGGCACCTCCTCCGGGGCCAGCTCCACGCCGAGATCGCCGCGCGCCACCATGATCGCCTGGGAAAGGTCGAGGATCTCGTCCAGGGCCTCCAGCGCCGAGGGCTTCTCGATCTTGGCCAGCACATTGGCGCGGCCCTGCACCAGGGCGCGCAGCTCGGCCATGTCGGAAGCGCGCTGCACGAAGGAGAGCGCCACCCAGTCGACGCCCTGCTGCAGCGCGAAGGCCAGGTCGGCGCGGTCCTTGTCGGTGAGCGCCGGGATCGGGATGGCCAGGCCGGGCAGGTTCAGGCCCTTGTGGTCGGAGAGCTGGTCGCCGGCCTCCACCACCGTGTCGGCGAAATCCGGGCCGTGCTTGACCACCCGCAGCCGCACCTTGCCGTCGTCGAGCAGGACCAGCGCGCCGGTCCGGAGCGCGGCGAAGATCTCCGGGTGCGGCACGCCGATGCGCGCGGCGTCGCCCGGGTGGGATTTCAGGTCGAGCCGCAGGTGGTGGCCGGCCTTCAGCCGCACCACGCCGTCGGCGAACTCGCCCAGCCTGAGCTTCGGACCCTGCAGGTCGGCCAGCACCGCGATGGGCCGGCCCACCAGGCCCTCGACCTCGCGCACCGCCTCGATGGTGCGGGCGTGGGCGTCGTGCGATCCGTGGCTGAAGTTGACCCGGAATACGTCCGCGCCGGCCATGGCGAGTTCACGGATCTTGTCGACGCCGCGGCTGGCCGGGCCAAGCGTGGCGACGATTCGGGCTCTGCGCGCTCGGATCATGCAATGAGGCTTAGGCTTCCGGAGCCAAGATTATCAAGGCACGTTACGGACTCGGGCCGGCGAAATGCGGGAGCGCGCGACGAATGACCAAACCGCCGATCGTGGATCAGGCCCGTTGAGCCAAACCCTCGAGCTCTTTCCGATCGGCAATTGCGCGGCCAGCGCCCTGATCGACGAGCAGGGCCGCTATGTCTGGGCGTGCGCGCCGCGGGTCGATGGCGACCCGTTCTTCTCGGCGCTGCTGGGCGGCCGCGACCTCGACAAGGACGAGGAGGCGGCGGGGCTGTGGTCGGTCGAGGTGAGCGAACGCGCCGGAACAACGCAGCGCTACCTGCGCAACACCCCGATCCTCCGGACCGAGATCACCGACGCGGCCGGCGCGCGGCTGGAGATCATCGACTTCGCGCCCCGCTACCGCCAGTTCGGCCGACTCTACCGGCCGCTGGCCTTCGTGCGGCTGATCCGGCCGCTGGAGGGCACGCCGCGCATCCGCATCAAGCTGCGCCCCACCGTCGACTATGGCGCGGCGCGCGCCGGCACCACCAATGGCTCCAACCACATCCGCTATGTGGGTGGTGAGACGACGCTGCGGCTGACCACCGACGGGGCGGTGAGCCACATGCTGGAGGAGCGGACCTTCCGCCTGGAGGACCCCATCGCGCTGTTCCTCGGCCCGGACGAGGGCTTCGAGGCCGACGTCACCACCACCACCCTTCGGATGCTGCGCGAAACCACCGACTATTGGCGCCATTGGGTGCGGACGCTTTCGGTGCCGTTGGAGTGGCAGGCCGCGGTGATCCGGTCGGCGATTACGCTGAAGCTGTGCGCCCACGAGGACACCGGCGCCATCGTGGCCGCACTGACCACCTCGATCCCCGAGCACGCCGTGGAGCCGGGCGAAGTCGCCCGCAACTGGGACTACCGCTTCTGCTGGCTGCGCGACGCCTACTATGTGGTCCAGGCGCTGAACCGGCTGGGCGCGGCGGACATGCTGGAGAACTACCTCGGCTACCTGCGCAACCTCGTCGACCAGGTGGGGGACAACGGCCACGTCCAGCCGGTCTATGGCGTAGGGCTCGAGCCCGTGCTCACCGAGCGCATCGCGCCGGACTTGGCCGGCTATCGCGGCATGGGCCCGGTGCGGGTCGGCAACCAGGCGCATGAGCACCAGCAGTACGACGTCTTCGGCCAGATCGTGCTCTCCACCGTCCAGGCGTTCTTCGACGAGCGGCTGATCCGGCCGGCCACCGCCGACGATTTCCGCGCCCTGGAGCCGGTGGGCGACCGCGCCTTCGAGCTGTACGATCAGCCGGACGCCAGCCTGTGGGAGTTCCGCGGCCGCGAGGCGGTGCACACCTATTCGGCGGTGATGTGCTGGGCGGCCTGCGACCGGCTGGGCAACGCGGCGCACAAGCTGGGGCTCGCGGAGCGGGCGGCGTTCTGGAACGAGCGGGCCGGCCAGATCCGCGGCGCCATCGAGCGTGAGGCGTGGAACGAAAAGCTAGGCCGCTACGCCTCGACCTTCGGCGGCGACCAGCTGGACGCCAGCCTGCTGCAACTGGTCGACGTGCGGTTCTGCCCGCCCACCCATCCGCGCATGCTGGCCACCATGGCGGCGGTGGAGCAGGGCCTGCGGCGCGGCGAGTTCATGCTGCGCTATGCGCTGCCCGACGACTTCGGCGAGCCGAAGACCGCTTTCAACTTCTGCACCTTCTGGCTGATCGAGGCCCTGCACCTATCGGGCCGCACCGACGAAGCGCGCACCATGTTCGAGGAGATGCTGGGCCGGCGCACCAAGGCCGGCCTGCTGTCGGAAGACATCACCTTCGACGGCCAGGAGCTCTGGGGCAACTACCCGCAGACCTATTCGCTGGTCGGCCTGATCAACTGCGCGACGCTGCTGTCGCGGCCGTGGTCGAGCGTGCGGTAGCCGCCGCGTCAGACCGCCGGTTCGGCGGCCATCGCCGGGGCGCGCCTGATCCAGCGCCTGGCGACCACGACGGCTCGGGTCCAGAGCATCCAGGCGCCAACACCCACCGCCAGCGCGATGATCACGCCGACGAGCGGCGAGGGCAGGCCGAGGTGGCGCAGGCCGTCGCGGACGATCATGTGGCTGAGATAGATCCACAGCGAGGCCCCCGCGAGACTGGCGACCAGGGTGCTCAGCGAGCTGGGCGCCGCCAGCCGCGGCCGTGACAGCAGCAGGCCGCCGCCGATCAGCAAGAACAGCGCCTGATTGGGGCCGAAGCACCAGCCGCTGGCCAGCGCATAGACGAACACCGTGGTGGCGAGCCAGAGCCGCTGGCGGCGCGTCTCCAGGGTCGTCGCCAGCCCGCCGAGCATGACCGTAGCCAGATGCGTCGTGGGAAGCAGATAGACGATGTCGCGATGGTGGCTGGGTTGGAAGAAGTGGTGATCGAGCGTCCAGGGCAGCACGAAACGGCCAACGCATCCGAGGGCGAACAACGCCCAGAGGAATCGGCGACGGCCAATCCCGAACCCTCCCCCCAGCTTCAGGGACAGCACCGCCAGATAGAGGAAGGCCATGATGTGCAGCAGGCAGTGGACGTACCAGAGATAGAGTTCCTGCGGGTCACTCGCCGGATAGTCCTGCAGGTCGGCCGTCAGCAGGAGGATGTAGGGCTCCGGCGGCGACCCAGGCATGCGGGCGAGCCAGATGAACAGGCTGAGCGCGAACGTTGGGACCAGGATGTTTCGTAGCGTCCGCAAGGCGGGCGCGGCGGCCTGCTGCGTGAACGCGTCCTGCAGCGCCAGGCCCCCGAACATGTAGCCCGAGACCAGCATCAGCAGGCTGGTCGCCCCGCCGCCGTATTGGAACAGCGCGAAATGGCCGCAGACCACGAGGACGATGGACGCCGCGCGGACCAGCAGGGGCATGTCGATGGTCCTGCGCCCGGCGGCCGGGCGCCGCCCGCGGGCGAGCTCGGCAATGGTCATCAGTTGCCAGCCTTCGGGAGTGTCGCCGAGCACCTCCTCGGTGGCCAGATAGGCCTGAACGTAGTTGAGGCTGTCGCCGCCCAGACTGGCGAAGCTAGCGTCGGGCGACATGCGCGCAGCGCCCAGAACCTCACTCCACGCGGCCATCAACGCGCGTTCTGTCGCGGTCGGCGGCCGCGCCTGGGCCTCGCGCGGCTCCCCGACGGCGATGCGATTGAGGAGGGCCTGGCGGTCGACCTTGCCGTTCGGCGACAGCGGCAGACTCTCGACCCAGCGGATCGCGTACGGGACCATGTGAGCGGGAAGGCGCGCCGCCAGACTCGCGCGAAACTCCACTTCGTCGAAGGCGGCGCGACGCGGCCCGGCGATGAACCCCACGATCCGCATCTGGCCGAGTTCAGGCGCCGCCAGGGCGACGGCTGCGCGCACCTGCGGGCGCGCTTCCAGGGCGGCGGTGATCTCGGAGAGGTCGACGCGATGACCCCGGACCTTCACCTGGTGGTCGGCGCGGCCAAGGAACAGCACCTTGCCGTCTGGCAGGTAGAGGCCGCGATCACCGGTGAAATAGATGTTGGCTTCGCCTGCGCCGTCCACGCCGCGGTCGTCCGGCGGGGCCAGGCGGCCGTTCCGCAGTTCGCCGAGGCTCAGGTAATTCGAGCGGACGGCGATCTCGCCCACCTCGCCGATCCCGACCGGGCGGCGGTCCGCGTCGACCACCAGCAGTTGGACGCCGTCGATGCCCGAACCCACCGGCACGGAGACGCGGTCCGCTTCACCGTCGAACTCGCAGAAGCCTGCGACCTGCGGCGTCTCGGTGCAGCCATAGACGTTGACGTGGCGGGCATTCGGCGTGAGCGCCCCTAGCGCCTGGATCAGGCTGGGCCGTAGGACGTCGCCGCCCCAGAAGATGCGCCGCAGGGCCGGTATCGGGCGGCGGCGATCAGACCCCGCGGCGAGCACCTGGCCCACCGGCGGCGTGATGTGCGTCACCGTCGCGCCGGCCATCCGCAGCCACTCCGCCAGGGCCGCCGGTTCCAAAGTCAGGTCGTCATCCGGGATGAGCAGGGCGGCGCCCAGCGACAACGGCGCGAAGATGTCCCGCAGCAGGGGGTCGTGCGACAGGCCGGACAGCAGGGTGAACCGATCCTGCGCCGTGAGGCCGAAGGTCTCGGCCTGCCAGCGAAGAAAGTGGCCGAGCGGCGCGTGCGCCGTCGCCACGCACTTGGGCTCGCCGGTCGTACCCGAGGTGAAGAGCAGGTACGCCACGTCTGCGGGGTTCGCGGCGTCGAGACCCTCGCTTGACGCCGCGTCGCCCGCCTCGCTCACCGGCGCGCCGCCGAGGATGGCCAGGCCGCGAGACTGCGACAGTCGCTCGGCAAGGCCGGCCAGCCTGGCCTCGCCCGCCCAGAGAATGGCCCGGGGCGCACAGCCCTGCACAAGAGTCTCCAGTCGCGGCTCCGGACACCCGGCGTCGAGCACCGCGAAGGCTGCGCCCGACCGCGCCACCGCGAGCACCGCGGCGACGAGTTGCGGGCCGCGGTCGGCCAGGATCGCCACCCGTTCGCCAGGTCCAAGCCCGCGGGCGCGGATCGCCTGGGCGAGCGCCCGCGACCATCGCTCGAGTTCGCCATAGGTGTAGTCGCCCCCGCCATGGAGGATCGCGATGGCGCCAGGCGACGCCTGGGCCCTGGCGAGGAAGCCCTGGTGGATCAGGCCCTCGCCGCCGCCGCTCGGCAGGGGCGCGGCGATGTCCGGCAGGACGCCGGGCGGCGCGAGGCTGGCCGACCTGACCGCGCCGATCGGGGCGTCCACGTCACGCGCGAGCCCGGCAGCCAGCGCGATCATCTGCTCGGCCACCGCCTGCACGCGCGCAGCGCTGAACGCGGCCGGATTGTAATAGATGGAAAGGAAGCTGCCCTCGCCGTACTCCGCGCCCTGCGGATAGGTGAAGAACCGCAGGTTGAGATCGTCGTCGTCCTGGTTTTCGTCGAGGCCGATGGATTCGAAGCGGACCCCGGGAACGCCGCCGGGCGGCGATTGCGGATACCAGTTGATCGCGTAGCGCGGATGCACGCCGGTCGCCCGGATCACGTGGTGATAGGGCATGATCTCGTGGGCGATGGCCTCGCGGATCTCGCCGCGCAGCCGCCCGGCGAGGGTGCGGATCGATTCGGCCTCGTCCACCTGCGTCGCAAGGATCAGGCTGTTGGAAAACACCCCGTGGGCGCCCTCCGCGCCCGGCTTGCCGCGGCGCCCGGCGCTCTGGAAGGTCGTCGAGACGCGCCCGGAGCCGGTCAGCCGGCGCAGCAGCACCATGTACACGGCGTAGAAGTAGGTGAAATGGGTGGCGCCGATCGCCTCCGCGGCGGCCCGCGTGGCGCCGACCACCTCCGGCGGAATCGTGAACTTGACGCCCGGTCGGGCCGCCGGCGGTTCATGGCCAGCGAGGTCGGCCGGCCATGCGGTGGAATCGCTCAGACCGGCCAACCGTTCGGTCCAGAAGGCCTCTGCCGCGCGATAGGCGTCCGATCCCTTCCAGTCGAAATCCCAGAAGTCGCTGTATTGCGGCGAGGGCTCGCTGAACTCCATGCCGAAGAGCCGCGACATGACCTCCACCATGAACGCCGTCCCGGTGACGCCGTCGGACGTCGCGTGATGCAGCCCCCATCCGAAGACGTGGTCCTCAGGTCCCACTTCGACGAGGATGAAGCGGTGCAGGTCCGCCGGCGAAAAATCCCCCTTGCGCATGACGTGCCGTCGTACGAGGTCGCGTAGCTCGGCGTCCGATGCGCCCGGCAGCGACATGCGCCGCAAGGCGATCCGGGCCCGATCTTCCACGTATTTGGTGAGGCGCCCGTCGCCGGTGGCTTCGAACCCCGTCCGGCGCGCCTCGTGGCGATCACAGGTGGCCTGTAGAATCGCCTCCATGCGATCCATGTCCACGGGCCCGACGATCCGCAGCGCCGCGGGCGCCATGTAGACTTGGTTGGTCAGGGACTCGGCGAGCAGATAGCGCTCTTCGTTCGGGCTGAGCGGCAGGCTCTCGCGAACTCGCGCCGGCCGCTTCGCCGCGCCTTGGCGCAACGTCACAAACATCCGCTCCCCCGCCCCGACACAAGGTGTTTGGATACCCATACCCTTGATACACCGAGCAGCCAGGGGCGCCGACCGGATTCCCCTCAGGGCTGAGCCAGCCTGGAGCCGCAGTCGCCCCCGCCGCCTCTAATCCAGCCAGGCCCGCTCCGACCGCTCGATCAGGGCGAAGGCGCCGGAGGGGCCCCAGCTGCCCGCGGCGTAGGGCTTGGGGGCCATGCCGGCTTCGGCCCAGGCGTCGGCAACGCCGTCGACCCAGCGCCAGGCCTCCTCCACCTCGTCGCGGCGCACGAACAGGGTGGAGTTGCCGTGCATGACGTCGAGCAGCAGCCGCTCGTAGGCGATCCGCCGGCGCGAGCCCGGGCCCTCGTAGGCGCGCAGCAGGGACAGCGACAGCGGCAGGGATTGCAGCCGCATGCCGCCTTTGGAGATGCCCGGAGACTTGTTCATCAACAGGAGTTCGATGTCCTCGTCCGGCTGCAGGTCGATGACCAGCCGGTTGGCGATCAGGTCGTGCTTGGCGGCGTTGCCGAAGATCGAGTGCGGCACAGGCTTGAACTGGACGACGATCTGGGTGCGGCGCTCCGGCAGTCGCTTGCCGGTGCGCAGAAAGAACGGCACGCCGGCCCAGCGCCAGTTGTCGATGTCGACGCGCAGCGCCGCGAAGGTCTCGGTGCCGGTCGGCTGGCCGCGCTCGGCCTCGTAACCGGCGGCCTCCTTGCCGCCGACCACGCCCTTGGCGTACTGGCCGCGGACCGAGGCGTTCTGGGCGTCGGCGCGGGTAAAGCGGCGCAGCGAGCGCAGCACCTTGACCTTCTCGTTGCGCACCGAGCGCGGATCCATGTCGGCCGGCGGCTCCATGGCCACGAAGCAGAGCAGCTGCAGCATGTGGTTCTGCAGCATGTCGCGCAGCGCGCCGTACTCGTCGTAGTAGGGCCAGCGCTCGCCCACGCCTTCGGTCTCGGCCACGGTGATCTGCACGTGGTCGATGGTCAGGTTGTTCCACAGGGGCTCGAACAGGGTGTTGGCGAACCTGAGCGCGATCAGGTTCTGCACCGTCTCCTTGCCGAGATAGTGGTCGATGCGGAAGATCCGGTCCTCGTGGAAGACCGCCCCCACCGCCTCGTTGACCTCACGCGAGGTCTCGAGGTCGCGGCCGATCGGCTTCTCCAGCACGATGCGGCTCTCATTCCCGGCCAGTCCGGCCGCGGCGAGCGCCCCGCAGACCCGGCCATAGAGGCTGGGCGAGATGGCCAGGAAGAAGATCGGCCGGGCGCCGCCCTGGAGGTGCGGCTTCAGGGCGGCTGCGCCCTCGTTGGTGGTGGCGTCGCAGGCGACGTAGTCGAGGCGTTCGGAGAACCGCGCCCAGACGCCGTCGTCCACCGCCTCAGGCCGCGCGTCGAGGATCTGGCGGACCAGGGCCACGAAGGCTTCGCGGCTGTGCTGGGCGCGGGCGGTGGCCAGGATCTGGAAGCCCACCGGCAAGAGGCCGTCGGCGTCCAGGAAGTAGAGCGACGGCAGCAGCATGCGCCGCGACAGGTCGCCGGTCGCGCCGAACAGCACGATCGCATCGGCCAGCGGCGCATCGGCCTGCGGCGTGGGGGCCATCGGGCGTCACCTCGAAGCGGAGTTGAGTGGGCCGCGGCATAGCGCGGATTGCTGTACGGAACGTCAAGGCCCAGGCAGGGTTTCCCGCAACGCCGGAGTTCCGCGCCGGGATCGAAGGCGGAGCTGACGCGTTCCGGAGACACCGGGGCGCAGCATGACCATCCAAGACCTCATCACCGGCCTGCCGACCCCCAAGCCGCTGCAGCTGGCCGAAACGGCGCTGTTCCTCGACCTCGACGGCACCTTGGCCCCGATCGCCGCGCGACCGCAGGACGTCCGCCCCGATCCGCGACGCACCAGCCTGCTGGAGCGCTTGGCGCGCAAACTCGACGGGCGCCTGGCGGTGGTCAGCGGCCGCACGCTCGCCGACATCGACCGCATCCTGGAGGGTTGCGTCACCGCCGTGGCGGCCATCCACGGACTGGTCCGGCGCGGCCCCGACGGCCAGCTCTCCGAGACGCCGCCGCATCCCGAGCTGGCGCGGGCCGCCGAGGGCTTCCGCGCCTTCGCCGCGCGCGACCCCGGACTGATCGTCGAGGACAAGGCCGGACTCTCGGTCGCCCTGCACTTCCGGTTGGCCGGCCGCCACGCCGGGGCGGCGCGGGCCTGCGCCCAAGAGCTCGCCGCCGACACCGGGCTGACCCTGCAGGACGGCGACATGGTCGAGGAGCTGCGGACGCCGGGCGCCAGCAAGGGCGACAGCGTGCTGGCGTTCATGGCCAGCCCCCCGTTCGCCGGCGCCCGCCCGGTATTCGTCGGCGACGACGCCACCGACGAGGACGGTTTCGCGGCCGCGCAGGGCCTGGGCGGCTATGGCGTGGTGGTGGGCGGCGCGCGGCAGACCGCGGCGCGGTTCCGGCTGATCGGCGTGGCGGCGGCGCTGGCCTGGCTGGAGGCTTCGTCGTGAGCCGCCTGATCGTCGTTTCCAACCGGGTGAGCGCCCCGGTGGCGGTCGGCGAGGAGACGGTCGGCGGCCTGGCCATGGCGCTGGCCGCGGCGCTGCGCGAATATTCCGGCCTGTGGTTCGGTTGGAGCGGCAAGACCACGCCGAGTTTCGACGGGACCCTGGATATCCAATCGATCGACGGCGTGACCACCGCGGTGGTCGACCTCGAAGAAGCGGACCTCGACGAATATTACAACGGCTACGCCAACAAGACGCTCTGGCCGCTGTTCCACTACCGCACCGACCTCGCCGCCTACGACCGGGCCTATGGCGAGGGCTACAGTCGGGTGAACCGGCGCTTCGCTGAGACGCTGGGCCCGCTGATCGAGCCCGACGACCTGATCTGGGTGCACGACTACCACCTGATCCCGCTGGCTCGAGAGTTGCGGATGCTGGGGATCAAGAATCGGATCGGCTTCTTCCTGCACGTGCCTTGGCCGGCGCATCAGGTGTTCACGACCCTGCCGGGGCACAGGAAGCTCGTCGAGGCGATGTTCGACTACGATCTGGTCGGCTTCCAGACCGTCGAATACCTGCAGGCCTTCGAGGAATATGTGCTGGGCGAGGCCGGCGGCGCCCAGCCGGCGCCGGATCGGCTGAAGGCCTTCAGCCGCACGCTGAAGGTCGGCGCCTTTCCCATCGGCATCGACGCTGCCGACTTCGCGCGCTTGCTGCGGTCGGCCAAGGCGCGGCGGATGCGCGACCTGATGACCGCCGCGACGGTCTTTCGCCACCTTGTGGTGGGCGTCGACCGGCTGGACTACTCCAAGGGGCTAGAGGAGCGGTTCATCGGCTATGAGCGCTTCCTGGCCGACAATCCGGACATGCGCCGCGAGGTGCTGATGCTCCAGATCGCGCCGGTCAGCCGCGAGAGCGTCGAGGCCTATCAGGAGATTCGCGGCCGGCTCGACGCCCTCTCCGGCCGGATCAACGGCGAGTTCGCCGACGTCGATTGGAACCCGTTCCGCTATGTGAACAAGAACTACCGCCGCGACGAGTTGGCCGGCATCTATGGCGCGGCGCGGGTGGGCCTGGTGACCCCGCTGCGCGACGGGATGAACCTGGTCGCCAAGGAGTTCGTGGCCGCCCAGAACCCGGAGGATCCCGGCGTGCTGATCCTGTCGCGCTTCGCCGGCGCGGCGCGGCAGATGCGCGAGGCCCTGCTGGTGAACCCCAACAGCCCGGAGGAGATCGCCGACGCCCTGAAGCGAGCGCTGACCATGGAGCGGCCGGAGCGAATCCGCCGCTGGCGCGCTCTTTTCGACAACGTCCAGCGCGAGGACGTCACCGCTTGGCGCGACGCCTTCGTGGGCGCGCTGGCCGGCGCCCAGCAACGACGGTCCGCGCTGGCCGGCTAGGAGCCTCGACGTGGCCGACGCCAAGCAAAACCTCGCCCGCTACCGCGCGATGCGCGACTTCACAAAGACCGAGGAGCCGAGCGGCGAGGCGAAGGTCGTCCCGTCCCAGCGCTATCGCTTCGTCATCCAGAAGCACGCCGCAACCCGGCTGCACTACGACTTCCGGCTGGAGCTGGACGGGACCTTCAAGTCCTGGGCGGTGACCAAGGGCCCGTCGATGGACCCGCACGACCGCCGGCTGGCCGTGGAGGTCGAGGACCACCCGCTGGACTACGGCGACTTCGAGGGCACGATCCCCAAGGGTCAGTACGGGGGCGGCACGGTAATGTTGTGGGACCGCGGCTACTGGGAGCCGGAGCCCGGGACCGATCCGCACGACGGCCTGCGCAACGGCGACCTGAAGATCGTCATGGACGGCGAGCGGCTGAAGGGCGGCTTCGTGCTGGTGCGGATGAAGCGGCGGCCGAAGGAGCGGCACGACAACTGGCTCCTGATCAAGCACCACGATGGCCATGCGGTGGAGAGCGATGGCATGGCCTTGGTGGAGGACACCAAGACCTCCGTCGCCTCGGGCCGGACGATGGAAGAGATCGCCGCCGGCAAGGGCAAGGGACCCACGCGGTTCATGACCGGCAAGGCGCGCGCCAGCGCCAAACGGGTCTGGCAATCGAAGGGCGGCGAGGCGGAGACCGCCGCGTTGCTGCGCGCCGCCTCGCCGCCGACGCTGAAGGCTCCTGCGAAGCTGAAGGCGACCGCCTTGCCGGGGTTCGTCCCGCCGCAACTGGCCAGGTTGGTGGACCGGCCCCCGCAGGGCGACGGCTGGGGCCATGAGATCAAGTTCGACGGCTATCGGTTGCAGCTTCGCGTCGAGAACGGCCACGCCACCCTGAAGACCCGGGCCGGCCTCGACTGGACGCCGAAGTTCAAGGCCATCGGAGAGGACGCGGAAGGATTGCCGGATTGCCTGGTCGACGGCGAGGCCTGTGCGCTGGACGCCAATGGCTCCCCCGATTTCCCGGCCCTGCAGGCAGCGCTGTCGGATGGCAGGTCCGGCGACCTTATCTTCTTCGCCTTCGACCTGCTGTTCGCCGAGGGCGCGGATTTGCGCAACCTGCCGCTGCGCGAGCGCAAGGCGCGGCTGAAGGCCCTGCTGGACGCCGCGCCGAAGACCGCCCCGTCCAAAAAGGGGGGGCGCATCCGCTACGTCGACCACTTCGAGATCGCCGGCGATGCGGTGTTGCAATCGGCCTGCCGGATGTCGCTGGAGGGCATCGTCTCCAAGCGGCTCGACGCGCCCTATCGATCCGACCGCAGCGACACCTGGCTGAAGTGCAAGTGCCGGGCGGGCCACGAGGTGGTGATCGGCGGCTGGACCGGCGAGGCCGGGCAGTTGCGCTCGCTGCTGGTCGGCGTCCACAACGGCGACAAACTGGTCTATGTCGGCCGGGTGGGCACGGGCTTCGGCCGCGAGAAGGTGGCCCGCGTGCTGCCGCGGCTCGCCAAGCTGGAGGCCGATGCGAGCCCGTTCTCAGGCGCCGGCGCGCCGCGCAAGGACGCCAACGTCCACTGGGCCACGCCCGACCTGGTGGCGGAGATCGAGTTCGCCGGCTTCACAGGCTCCGGCATGGTGCGCCAGGGCGCCTTCAAGGCCTTGCGGGAGGACAAGCCCGCCGACCAGGTGGTCGCCGACACGCCGGCCCCGGTGGAGACGGCCGGGCTCGCCGAGCCCTTGCCCAAGGCCCGCGCGGCGGCCGCCAAGAAGCCCGGGCCACCGGGGGTCATGGGCGTCACCCTCTCGCACCCGGACAAGGCGCTGTGGCCCGACGGCGGCGACGGCGCGCCGGTCACCAAGCTGGACCTCGCCCGCTACCTGGAGGCTGTCGGGCCCTGGATGATGACCCACATCAAGGGCCGCCCCTGCTCGATCATCCGCACCCCCGACGGCATCGACGGCGACCAGCGGTTCTTTCAGCGCCATGTGGGCAAGGGCTCCTCGGCGCTGATCTCCGAGGTCAAGGTGTTCGGCGACCACAAGCCCTACCTGCAGATCGACCGCCTCGAGGCGCTGGCCGCGCTCGCCCAGCAAGGCGCCACCGAATACCACCCGTGGAACTGCCAGCCCTTCCAGCCGGAGGTCCCCGGCCGTCTGGTGTTCGACCTCGATCCCGACGAGGCGATCGCTTTCGACCGGGTGATCGAAGCCGCCCTGGAGGTGAAGAAACGCCTCGAGGCCCTGGGCCTCGTCGCCTTCTGCAAGACCACCGGCGGCAAAGGCCTGCATGTGGTCACCCCGCTGAAGGGTGGAAAGGGCAAGGTCGACTGGCCGATGGCCAAGACCTTCGCCCAGGATGTCTGCCTGGCGATCGCCGCCGACCAGCCGGACCGCTATGTGGTCAATATGGCCAAGGCCAAGCGGGTCGGCCGGATCTTCCTCGACTACCTGCGCAACGATCGCATGGCGACGGCGGTCGCGCCCCTGTCGCCGCGCGCCCGGCCGGGCGCCACGGTGTCCTTCCCGCTGACCTGGAGCCAGGTGAAGCCCGGCCTCGACCCGAAGGCCTACACGCTGCGCACCGCGCCGGCCCTGTTGAAAAAGACCAACGCCTGGGCCGACTACTGCGAGGCCGAACAACCCCTGGCGCCGGCGATCCGGAAACTGAAGGCGTAAAAGGCGACGCAGGACAGCCACGAGGCCGCTGCCATTTGGGCAGGGCCATCGGTCAATCCCGACCTCCGCCATACCGGCTTTCCGAGAAACAATCGCGCAACAGCCTCTCTCTAGAGATCGGCGAAAATCCTTGGGGAACCAATCCGATGACCGTTCGTCGCAATTTCACCGCCGCAGCGCTCGCCCTAGGCGTGCTGGCGCTGCCGGCCGCCGGCATCGCGCAGGGCGCGCCGGGGCCCGTGACGACGATCGCGCAAGGCGCGCTGAAGGGCGCGAACGTCGAGGGCGTCGAGGAGTTTTGGGGCATTCCCTACGCCGCCCCGCCGGTGGGCGACCTGCGCTGGCGGCCGCCCGCGCGCGCCGCCGGCTGGCGCGGCGAACGCGACGCGACCCATGCCGGCGCCTCCTGCCAGCCCGCCCGCGACGGGACGCAGGTCGAGGACTGCCTGTTCGCCAACGTCACCCGCCCAGCGGGCGCAAAACCCGGAGCGAAACTCCCGGTGCTGATCTGGATCCACGGCGGCGGCTTCACCATCGGCTCGGCGACCGGCGCCTTCGGGGCGCAAACCGACGGCATCCAGTTCGCCAAGGACGGGGTGATCACCGTGTCTATCAGCTATCGCCTGGGCCGCGCCGGCTGGTTCGCCCATCCGGCGCTCTGCAAGGAAGGCCCTTGCGGCAACTACGGTCTGATGGACCAGATCGCGGCGCTGAAGTGGGTGCAGGCCAACGCCGCCGCGTTCGGCGGCGACCCGCGCAACGTCACCATCGCGGGCGAAAGCGCCGGCGGCATCTCGGTGCTGGAGTTGATGCTGGCGCCCGACGCGCGCGGCCTGTTCCAGAAGGCGATCGGCGAGTCGAGCTTTGGCCGTCTCGAACCCACCTCGATGCGGGACGCCGAGGCCGCCGGCCTGAAGGCCGCCGCTAAGGCCGGCGTCACCGGCGCGGACGCGGCGGCCGCCGCGGCGCTGCGCAAGGTTCCGCTGTCGGCCATGCCCTACACCGGGCCGTTCACCAGCCGCGCCGGCCCGATCCTCGACGGCCGCTATGTGCAGAGCGGCATCGCCGAGGGGTTCGCCGCCGGCAAGCAGGCCAAGGTCCCGCTGCTGATCGGCGGCAACTCCAACGAGGCGAGCCTGTTCCGCCCGCAAACCGCCGCGCTGGACGCCATCCCGGCCGGCCGCCGGGCCGCGGCGATGGCCGCCTTCGACCCCAAGCGCGTCGGCAACGGGCTGCAGATCGTCAACGATATGGTGACGCGCCAGTACATCACCGAGCCCGACCGCAACATCAGCCGCCTGCAGTCGAAGGCCGGGCAGCCGGTCTATGCCTACTATTTCTCCTACGTGACCCCGGCGCAGCGGGCGACCTCGCTGGGCGCACCGCACACCGCGGAGATCAAGTTCGCGTTCGCCGGGCCTAGGCAGAAATTCGCGCCCGAGGACCTGGCGCTCGCCAAAGCGGTCAACGCCTATTGGGCGGCCTTCATCAAGCGCGGCGATCCGGACAGCGCCGGCGGCCCGGCCTGGCCAAAGTTCGCGCCCAACGAGACCTACATGGAGTTCTGCGCCGATGGCCCGGCCCCGCACGCGCACTTCCTGAAGGCCGAGCTCGACTGGCAGGAGGCCGCGACCAAGGCCGGCGCCAGCGCCTCGCCCACCGCCCCCCGGTAGATCGGCCGCGGGCGGGGTTCAGGCGCGCTTCTTGGCCGGGGCGCGCTTGGCTGGGGGCGTCTTGGCGGCGCTGCGCGACGTCGCGGGCTTGCGCCGGTCGCCGCCGCCCGACTGGCCGAGGCTGCGCCTGAGCGCCTCCATGAGGTCGATGACCTCGGCCTCCTTGGGCTCCTCGGGAGCCTTGATGGTGTGGCCCTTTTCCTTCTCCTTGATCAGAGCCCGCAGCGCGTCCTCGTAGCGGTCGGTGAACTGGCTGGGGTCGAACGGCCCCTCCAGCTGGTCGATGATCTTGGCGGCGATGTCGATCATCTGGGCCGGCGGCTTGGCGGCCTTGATGTGCTCGAAGATTTCGTCGGCCTGGCGCACCTCGTTCTTGTTGCGGATGGTGTAGGCCAGGATACCCTTGTCGCGCGGCTCCAGCGCCATCAGCCGCTCGCGCTGGTGCATGACCAGGCGGCCCAAAGCCACCTTGCCGGCCTTCTTCATGGCCTCGCGGATCACGGTGAAGGCCTCCACCGCCATGTCGCCGTCCGGCGCCAGGAAGTAGGGGTCGTTCCAGTAGAGCCGGTCGATGTCGGCGTCGTCGACGAAGCGCTCGATGTCCAGGGTCCGCGTGGTCTCCAGCCGGACCGCCTTGATCTCCTCGTCGGTGATGACGACGTAGTGGCCCTTGTCGATCTCGTAGCCCTTGACGATGTCGGCGCGGTCGACGGGGCCGCTTTCCGGATCGGTGGGGATCATCTTGATCCGGTTGTGGGTGTCCTTCGACAGCATGTTGAAGTGCACCTCGCCGCTGCGCGAGGTGGCGGTGTAGAGCGCCACGGGGCAGCTCACCAGGCTCAGACGCAGGTAGCCCTGCCAGGTCGGACGGGTGGCCATGATCGCGCGATCCCCTTGATCAGACTCACGAAACGCGGGGCGGGGCGAATCGGTTCGGGAGTCCGATCAAGGGGTGAGAGAGACGCCACCCAGGCGCCGGGCCGCGGTCTGTGGCCCTGATCGCCAGGCCCTCAAGATATCCCGACCTGTCGGTGTTTATGTACCGGTCTTTGCGTGCCGCGATACCGGGATGACACCCGAACCTTTGCGGGCCTATTTTCCGCCCAACGCCAGGCTCGGCAGCACCGAGGCCTGCTCCGCGTCGAGCTGGCCCTTGCGGAAATGGGTCCTGACGCCGCTCTCCTTACCGAACTCCATCAGCTGGTCCTTGGCGGGCGTGTAGGCGGGCCACGCCTCGGACCCGCACTTCGGCGCGCCGGTCTTGGCGAAGCTGACCCAGCAGGCGTGCATCAGGTCGGCGACCGCATGGTCCTTGGCGCTGACCATGCTCATCGGCGTGCGGCGGCCCCAGTAGTCCCAGACGTATTGGATCTCGTCGGCGTGGCTGGCGCGCGTCTTGGTCGCGGGAAAGCGCGAGCCCACGTAGGAGAAATCGTAGAGCCAGCTGGGTTTGCCCCGCGAGGTTTCCGCCGCCACCCAGCGGGCCGGGCCGCCCATCACCCGGTCGGTGAAGACTGCGCGGGCGAAGGTGTCCGGCCCGGCGGCGGCCTCGGCCGCGTAGGCCGGCTTCACGTCGGCGGGGATCCGCGCGAGCGCTGCGGCGCCCAGCGTCATCGGGCCCATCAGCGAGTCCTCGCCGGAGTTCGACCCGATGATCAGCGGCACGTCGGGGACGTGGCCCCGGGCGATGGCCTGGCTGTCGGTCTCGGTCATCAGCTTGCCGTCGATGAAGGGGCCGTAGGCGCCGTTGATCGCGGCCAGCTTGTCGGCTGGCAGGGCGCGCAGGTCGGCGGCGGTGGCGCTCGGCGGCACGCCGGCCTTGGTCATGGCGGCCAGCCCCACCTTCTCCTCGTCGGCCAGAGTCTTGGGCGAGGTCCAGCCCAAGCCGGATTCGACGATGGCCTTCTGATAGAGCCCCCTGGCCGCGGGCGTGGCGAGGAGGGCCAGCGTGCTCATGCCGCCGGCGCTTTCGCCGAAGACGGTGACGTTCTGCGGGTTCCCGCCGAACGCGGCGATGTTGCGCTGCACCCACTTCAGCGCCGCGATCTGGTCCATCAGGCCGTAGTTGCCGACCGGATCGCCGGGCCGGGCCGCCTTGTCGATCGCCGGGTGGGCGAAGTAGCCCAGGGCGCCCAGGCGGTAGTTGATGGTCACCACCACCACCCCGTCGCGGGCGAAGTTCTGGCCGCCGTAGATCCAGCCGGCGCCCGTGCGGTGGCCGCCCCCATGGATCCAGAGCATGACCGGCGCGTCCTTGGCATGGGGCGGCGCGTAGACGTTGAGTTGCAGGCAGTCCTCCGACGTCGGCCCGTTGGCGCCGCCGGAATTGGGGGCGCCGTTGGCGTTCATCGGCTGCGGGCAGGAGGGCCCGGCCAGCGCCGCCGGCCGGGGCGCGCGCCATGCCTTCACCGGCTGCGGGGGCGCCCAGCGCAGCGCGCCGACCGGGGGCGCGGCGTAGGGGATGTCGCGGAAGATGTTGGCGGGGCCTTCCGCGACGCCGACCAGCGGGCCGGAGTCGATCCTTACGGTGGCCGCCGCCTCGGCGTGAGCCGCGCCGGCGGCCAAGACCACAGCCGCCAGCAGCATAATCCGGATCATCGAAACCCTCTCCAGCCGGCCCCTCGCCAGTCCCGGACCAGACCTTCCGGCGGGCGGCGGGCGGGGTCAAGCCGACGGAAATGGAGGACCTTGACTCTCCGGCTTCGGAGACTAGAACAAAAGTGGAACGAAAGGAGTCCGCAAAGTCATGTCCGATTTTCGCGCCTTGCGGGCGAAGATCGCCGCCATCGAGTCCGGCGGGCGGGCGGACTCCGAATCCCTGCCGTTCGGGGATAGCCGGATCGACGGCTGCTTGCCCGGCGGCGGGCTGCCGCTGGGGCGCTGGCACGAGATCGCCGGCGCGGGAATGGAGGTCGAGACGGCGGCGGCGCCGACCGCCTTCACGGCGCTGCTGGCCGCGCCGCTGGCCCGGCGCGGCGAGGTGGTCTGGGTGCTGCGCCGCGACGACCTTTGCGCGCCGGGCCTCCTGGGGCTGGGCTTTCCGCCGGAGCGGCTGATCCAGGTCTGCGCCCGCGACGAGGCTGAGGCGCTGTCGGTGATGGAGGACGCCCTGGCCACGGTGGGGGTCGCCGCCGTGGTGGGCGAGGCGGAGGCCGCGGACCTCACCGCCGGGCGGCGGCTGCAGCTCGCCTGCGAGAAGCGGGCGGCCACCGGCTTCCTGATCCGCCGGCGGCCCTACGGCGGCCAGGCCCGGCGCGAGGCCACGGGCTCGGCGGCCGCCACCCGCTGGCGGATCGCCTCCGCGCCCTCGGAGCCGCCGGCGGGGGAGTTCGGCCTGGGCGCGCCCCGCTTCCGGGTCGAGCTGGAACGCTGCCGGGGTGGACGAACCGGGGCGTGGCTGTTCGAGGCGATGCGGGCCTACAACTGGGAGATCACCGATGTCGCGCATCCTCTGCGCCTGGTCGCCGACCTGGGCGATCGCCAACTGGCGCCGGCGCAATCCGCCACCGCCGCCTGATTCCTCCCCAGAAGCGAAGACTTCGGGGGAGGAGCGTGTATTTGCGCCCTTCGCCCTGCTGGAAACCGTCCGCGCCGTCCGTCGCCTGTCGGCCGTCAGCGTGGAGGCCGTGAGGCTGGGCCTCCATCCCGGCCAGAAGGCCACCGACGCCATGGCGCTGGTCCCGGAGCTGGCTGCCGCCGAGGCCGAGCCCGAGGCCGACGCGGCCGCCCTGACCGGGCTCGCCGACTGGTGCGTGCGGTTCTCGCCGGCGGTCGCCGTCGATGCGCCGGACGGGCTGTTCCTCGACGTGACCGGCGTCGATCATCTGTGGAACGGCGAGGCGCGGATGCTGAGCGATTTCCGCAGCCGGCTGGCGGCCAATGGCCTGCCGTTCCGCTGCGCCATCGCCGACACGCCGGGCGCGGCCTGGGCGCTTGCACATTTCGGCGAAGACGGAACCATCGCCGCCCCTGGGGAGCAGGCCGCCTTGCTCGCGCCCCTGCCGCCGGCGGCGCTGCGGCTGGAGACGCAGACCTGGGCGCAGGTCGAGCGGCTGGGCCTGCGCCAGGTCGGCCAGCTGATGTCCATTCCGCGCGCGCCGTTCGGCCGCCGATTCGGCCGCGCGGCGCTGGACCGCCTCGACCAGGCGCTGGGCCGCGAGGCCGAGGCGCTCATCTTCCGCCGTCCGCCGACGCCCTGGTTCGCCCGCCTGGCCTTCGCCGAGCCGATCAGCGCCCCCGAAGACATGGCCCGGGTCACCCGCGACGTCGCCGCCAGGCTCTGTGCGCGGCTGGACGCCGAGGGCCAGGGCGCGCGCCGCTTCGAGATCGCCTTCCACCGGGTGGACGGCCAGGCCCTGCCGCTCGACATCGGCCTGTCCCTGCCCGGCCGCGATCCGGCCCGCGTCGCCAAGCTGTTCGCCCCGAAGCTGGAGACCATCGATCCCGGCTTCGGCATCGAGGTGGTGACGCTGGCGGCGCACGCCGTGGAGCCGATCTCCGGGCGCCAGGCCCGGTTGGACAAGGCTCGCGAGGCGACCGTCGAGGAGGGCTTGGCCCCGCTCGTTGACCGGCTGACCAACCGCCTGGGCGAAGGCCGCGTCTGGCGCGCCGTACCGGTGGAAAGCCATGTTCCGGAGCTGGCCGTGGGCCGGGCGCGGCCGCTGGCTAGGCCGACGGAAGCCCGGCGGTGGGACAAGGAAACCCCGCGGCCCACGCGCCTCTTCCGTCCCCCCGAGCCCGTGGAAGCGGTGATGGCCCTGACCCCGGACGACCCGCCCAGCCAGTTCCGCTGGCGCGGCCGGATGCATCGCGTCCGCCGCGCCGAGGGGCCCGAGCGGATCGGCGAGGAATGGTGGAAGGGCCCGATCGAGGACGCCCGCGTCGGCCACGTGCGCGACTACTACCGGGTGGAGGACGAAGCCGGCGCCCGCTTCTGGCTGTTTCGCGCCGGTCTCTACGACGACCCAAGAACCCCGCCCAAATGGTGGATGCACGGCCTGTTCGGATAGGAACCCGATGAAACCAAAGATCAGCCTCATTACCTTCGCCGCCCGCGACCTGGAGCGGATGCTTGTCTTCTATCGCGATGGCCTGGGCTTCCTGCTGCACAACTACACCCCTGGCGACGACATGATCATGTTCCGCCTGGAAGGCGCGTGGCTGGGGCTCTTTCCGCGAGAAGCCTCGGCGCAGGACGCCGGGATCTCCCCCGAAGGGTCCGGTTTCAGCGGTGTCGTGCTCGCCCATAACGAGCCTTCGAAGGAAGGCGTCGACCGGGTCTTCGCCGAAGCGCTCGCCGCTGGAGCGACCCCCGTCAAAAAGCCGGAAGACGTCTTCTGGGGCGGCTACTCCGGCTATTTCGCCGACCCCGAGGGCAACCTCTGGGAGGTCGCCTTCAACCCGTTCACGGACCTCACGTGACCCGCTACGCCGAACTCCAGGCCACCAGCAACTTCTCGTTCCTGCGCGGGGCTTCGCATCCATGGGAACTGATGGAGAAGGCCTCCGAACTCGGCATCGAAGCCGTTGGCCTTTGCGACCGCAACAGCCTGGCCGGGGTGGTCAGAGCCTGGTCGGCCAAGAAGGAGCTGAAGGCCGGGGGCTCGAAGACCCGCGACCTCACCGGCTGCCGCCTGGATTTCGCCGACGGGACACCCAGCCTGCTGGTCTACCCCTCCGAGCGGGAAGCCTATGGCCGGCTCACCCGCCTGCTGACGATCGGCCAGCGGCGGGCGAAGAAGGCCGGTTGCGAGCTGCGCTGGCCGGACTTCCTGGATCATGCGGAGGGCCAGCTGGTCCTGGTCGTCCCGCCGGATCGGCTGGATGCCGCGTTCGAAAAGGACCTGCGGCGGATCGCCGGCGCCCTGTCCGGAAGCGTCTGGCTGGCGGCGGCCCGGCGCTATGGTCCGCGCGACCTGCAGCGGCTGTCGCGGCTGGCGGCGCTGGCGCAGGCCTGCGGCGCGCCGCTGGTCGCCACCAACGACGTACTCTACCACGGCCCCGAACGCCGGGCCTTGCAGGACGTGCTCACCTGCATCCGCGAGACCTGCACGATCGTGCAGGCCGGCCTGCGGCTGGAGGCCAACGCCGAACGCCACCTGAAATCGCCCGCCGAGATGGCCCGCCTGTTCGCCAAGTTCCCCGGTGCGGTCGAACGCAGCGCCGAGATCGCCGACCGCATCGCCTTCGACCTCGGCCAGCTCCGCTACGAATATCCCGACGAGCCGGTGCCGCCGGGCGACACGGCCATCCACCATCTGCGCCGGCTGACCTGGCAGGGCGCGCAGCACCGCTTCGAAAAGGGCCTGCGCCAGAGGGAACGGCGGACCATCAAGCGGGAGCTCGACCTCATCGAGAAGCTGAAGGTCCCGAACTACTTCCTCACCGTCCACGATATCGTCGCCTGGGCCCGGCGGCAGGAGGATCCGATCCTGTGCCAGGGCCGGGGCTCGGCCGCCAACTCCTGTGTCTGCTTCTGCCTCGGCGTCACCGCGGTCGACCCGACCAAGAAGGACCAGGATCTGCTGTTCTCGCGATTCCTCTCCGAGGAACGCGACGAGCCGCCGGACATCGACGTCGACTTCGAGCACGAGCGACGCGAGGAGGTGATGCAATACGTCTATCGCCGCTACAGCCGCGACAGGGCGGCCATCGTCGCCACCGTCATCCACTACCGGCCGCGCATGGCGATTCGCCAGGTGGGCAAGGCTCTGGGCCTGACCGAGGACATCACCGCGTCCTTGGCCAACACCGTCTGGGGCAGCTATGGCGACGGCGTTCCCGACGAGCATATCCGCCAGACGGGGATCGATCCCGATGCGCCGGAAATCCGCCGGGCCACCGCCCTGGCCCAGCAGTTGCTAGGTTTTCCCCGCCACCTGTCACAGCATGTGGGCGGCTACGTCCTGACCCAGCGGCGGCTCGACGAAACCGTGCCCATCGGCAACGCGGCGATGAAGGATCGCACCTTCATCGAGTGGGACAAGGACGACATCGACGCCATCGGCCTGATGAAGGTCGATGTCCTGGCGCTCGGCATGCTGACCGCGCTGAAACGCGGCTTCGACATGCTGCCGCCGCGGGAGGACGGGACGCGGATCACCGACATCGCCGACATCCCGCAGGAAGATTCCGCGGTCTACGACATGCTCTGCAAGGCCGATTCCGTGGGCGTCTTCCAGGTGGAGAGCCGCGCCCAGATGTCGATGCTGCCGAGGCTCAAACCCCGCAAGTTCTACGATCTGGTCATCGAGGTCGCCATCGTCCGCCCCGGCCCGATCCAGGGGGACATGGTGCACCCATACCTGCGGAGACGGGACGGGTTGGAGAAGGCGGAATACCCCTCGCCGTCTCCCGAGCATGGGCCCGCGGACGAGCTGAAGCACGTTCTCTTCAAGACCTATGGCGTCCCCCTCTTCCAGGAACAGGCCATGCGGCTGGCCATCGAGGCCGCCAAGTTCACCGACGACGAGGCTGATGGCCTGCGCCGATCCATGGCGACCTTCCGGGCCGACGGCAAGCTCTGGACCTATCGGGAGAAGTTCATCGAGGGGATGGCGAGGCGCGGCTACCAGCGCGACTTCGCCGAGCGCTGTTTCAAGCAGATCGAGGGCTTCGGCTCCTATGGGTTTCCGGAAAGCCACGCGATCAGCTTCGCGCTGCTGGTCTACGCCTCTGCCTGGGTGAAATGCCATCACCCGGAGGTGTTCTGCGCGGCCCTGCTGAACAGCCAGCCGATGGGCTTCTACCAGCCGGCGCAACTGGTCCGCGACGCCCGGGAACATGGCGTCGAGGTCCGCGCGCCGGACATCGCCTCCAGCGACTGGGACTGCACCCTGGAGCCGCCGGACGATCCGCGGACCCCGCGCCGCGCGCTCCGGCTCGGCCTGCGGCAGATCAAGGGGTTCAAGGAAGCCGAGGCGCTCGCCTTCATGGAAGCGCGGGCTGGCCTCGTCACCCTGGAGGACTATGTCCTGCGTTCCGGCCTCACCCGGCGGGGTCTGGAGCTGCTGGCCGAGGCCGACGCCTTCCGGTCCCTGGGCCTCTCCCGGCGCGAGGCCCTGTGGACGGTGAAAGGCATGGCCGACGAGGTGGGCGCGGCGCGCACGGCGCCGCTCGTCGCCCGGCAGAGCGTCAAGGAGGCCCAGGTCCAACTGCCCTTCATGGCCCTGCCCAAGGAGGTGGCTGAGGACTACCGGACCACCAGCCTGTCCTTGAAGGCCCATCCGGTCGCCTTTTTCCGGGAGAACCTGGCGGCCATGCGCGCGGTCCCCTGCGCAGCGCTGAAGGGCATGCGGAACGACCGCCGGGTTTCGGTGGGCGGGCTGGTGCTGGTCCGCCAGCGGCCCGGCACCGCCAAGGGCGTGGTGTTCCTGACCCTGGAGGACGAGACCGGCATCGCCAACATCGTCTGCTGGAAGGACGCCTTCGACGCCAACCGACGCCTGGTGATGAGTTCGTCCTTCCTGGTGGTGCACGGCCGGGTGCAGGAAGCGAACGACGTCATCCACGTCGTCGCCGAACGCTTCACCGACCTCTCCGCCAAGCTGGGCGAGATGCGCGACCGCGAGATGGCGCCCGGCGCCGCGCCCCCGCCGCCCCACGCCCGAGCCTCCAGCCGCCTGGTCCGCAGCCGGGACTTCCATTGAGGCTTGGCGGCGGCGCTGCAGGCGGCCATGCTGAAGCTATGACGACGGCGAAGAAGCCCCGGGTGCCGCGCGGTCCCAATGCGGAGCGGCGGGCCGCGACGCGGGCCAAGATCATGGAGGCGGCGGTCAGGTGCCTGGCCGAATTCGGCTATGCGGCGACCTCGACGCCGCTGGTCGCGCGTCTGGCCAAGGTCAGCCGCGGCTCTCTGCTGCACCAGTTCCCCACCAAGGTCGATCTGATGCTGGGCGTGGCCGACTATGCCGCCAAGGCCCGCGGCGCGGTGGTGCGCGAGGAATTGACGCCCTATCCGGACGGGCCGGAGCGGTTCGTGCGCGGCGTCGGCGCGGTCTGGGCCTCGCTGCAGGCGCCCGCCGCCATCGCGCTGATGGAAATCACCATCGCCACCCGCAGCGATCCGGAGCTGGCGCAGCGCTATCCCCAGTTCGCCATCGACCAGGACGCCGCCTTGCATCGGGCGCGCGGCCGCATGGCGGATTACCTGGGCGCCCCCGAGCGGCTGCCGGAGATCGACGTCCTGGCGCATATGACGCGCGCGGCCCTGCAGGGGCTGGCGATGGAGTCGGTCTATATCGGCCGGCCCGCCGACGACGCCCTGAAGGTCGTGGCCCTGCTCGAAGACCTGCGTCAGCGCCTCGTGGACGAACTGAAGGCGTCGCCCGCTAGCCTGTAGGCTTCGTTGACCACAGAGGGCGGCGGCGCCTAAGCTTGACCTCAAACGGGGGCGAACCGCCAGATCGCGCACCCCGGAACGATCGGGACTGGCGGGGGAAACGCGCATGGCCCAGGATTCAAACACCGGCAAAGGCCGCGGCGCCGGGCGCCCCAGCCGCCGCGACCTGATCCAGGTCGCCTCCTTCGCGGCCGCCGCCGCCGGCGCGGCCTCGGGCGCCGCCGCCCAGCCGGCGCTGGGCCTGCCCCCGGCGCCCGCCTCGGCCCGCATCCTCGGCGACGCCACGCCGCAGGGCGGCATCTTCTGGACGGTGCAGACCAGCTCGGGGAAGGTGCAGGGCATCGCCAACGGCCGGGTCAAGGAATTCAAGGGCGTGCCCTACGGGGCCTCGACCGGCGGCCGGAACCGCTTCATGCCGCCGAGGAAACCCGAGCCCTGGACCGGGGTGCGCGAGTGCATCGGCTATGGCCCGATCTCGCCGCAGACCCCGGCGTCGCTGGAGTCCGACTATTCGACGATGATCGCCTGGGACCGGCACGTGGGGCCGGGCGGCATGGGCGAGGACTGCCTGAACCTCAACATCTGGACGCCTGGCGTGAACGACAACGCCCGGCGCCCGGTGCTTGTCTCGTTCCACGGCGGCGGCTGGGCAACGGGCTCGGGCAACGGGCCGATGTACGACGGGGCGCAGATGGCGCGGCTGGGCGACGTGGTGGTGGTGACCGTCAACCACCGCCTCGCGGCCTTCGGCTACGCCCACCTGGCCGATCTCGGCGCGCCGCCGGAGTTCGCCTATGCCGGCGTCTGCGGAGTGATGGACATGGTCGCCGCCCTGCAATGGGTGCGCGACAACGTCGAGCGCTTCGGCGGCGACCCGGGTCGGGTGATGATCTTCGGGCAATCGGGCGGCGGATCGAAGACCTCCACGCTGCTGGCGGTTCCGTCGGCCAAGGGGCTGTTCCATCGGGCGGCCGTGCAGTCCGGCTCGACCCTGCGCCAGGCGACCCGGCCCGAAGCAACAGCCGAGGCCGAGAAGCTGTTGAAGGTCCTGGGCGTCTCGAAGACCAACCTCGCCAACATCCAGACGGTCCCCTGGCAGACGTTGCTGGAGGCGCAGGTCGCCTCGAGCGGCAATTTCCGGCCGGTGGTCGACGGCGAGATCCTGCCGCGCCATCCCTTCGATCCCCACGCGCCCATGGAGTCCGCCGACGTGCCGGTGATCATCTCCACGACCCTGCACGACGCGGCCCTGCGGCTGAGCAACTTCGATCTCGACGAGGCGGGGTTGGCGGCCCTGTTCCGCCAGCGGTTCGGCGCCAAGGGCAACGACATCCTCACCGCCTATCGCCGGGAAAACCCGCGCCAGACTCCCTACCTGACCCAGGCCGAGGCCCTCACCGACGCCACCCGCGGCAATTCCATGCTGCAGGCCGAGCGCAAGGCGGCGCTGGGCCGCGCCCCGGCCTACATGTACGTCTGGGACTGGGCGACGCCGGCCTTCGACGGCAAGTTCGGCGCCGTGCATGGCCATGACGTGGAAGCCTCCTTCCACCTGTCGCGCAACGCCATCGGCGGGGCCGGCATGAAGAGCGGGCGGCTGATGTCCGACCGGCTGTCGGCGACCTGGGTCGCCTTCGCCAGGACCGGCGACCCGAACAACCCGCTGATCCCACACTGGCCGGCCTATGAGCCGAAGCGGCGCGCGACCATGGTCTTCGACACCGACATGAGGGTCGCCGACGACTACCGCGGCGAATATGTGCGGATGATTGCCGACGCGGTTCCCACGACGCCGGCGCCCAGGCAGGCTTAAGCGTTGGTCCCTCTCTTGCGCCGAGGTGTCGGTTTGCCGTCAAATGGAGCGTCCTAGGGGTCAGGAGGTATCCATGACCGATGCGATCCAACTGCTCGTCGGCACCCGCAAGGGCGCCTGGATCTATCGCAGCGACGAAGGCCGCAAGGCCTGGCGGGTTCAGGGGCCGATCTTCCTGGGCTGCATCGTCAACCACCTGGTGCTCGATCCACGGGACGGACGGACCCTTTTGATGGCGGCGTCCACCGGCCATCTGGGCCCGACGATCTTCCGTTCCACCGATGGCGGCGAGACCTGGAAGGAAGCGGCCAAACCCCCGGCCTTCCCGAAGTCGGACGATCCCCAGGCGCGGTCGGTCGACCATACGTTCTGGCTTGAACCGGGGCACGCCGACGAGCCCAGCGTCTGGTGGGCGGGCGTCTCGCCGCCGGGTCTGTTCCGCAGCGCCGACGGCGGCGAGACCTGGGACAGCGTCGCCGGTTTCAACGACCATCCGAACTACTGGAACTGGTGTCCGCCGGAGGCCGGGACCCCGGACGGGTCCCTGCTGAACCAGGTGGTGATCGACCCGCGCGACGCACGCCACATGTACATCGCCACCTCCAGCGGCGGCGTCTTCGAAAGCCACGACCAGGCGGCGACCTGGCGGCCCCTGAACGAGAACGTCGAGGCGAACTTCTTCCCCGATCCCTATCCAGAGTTCGGCCAGGACGCCCACTACATCGCGCTCGCGCCCGCCGACCCGGACCGGGTCTGGCAGCAGAACCACTGCGGGATCTACCGCCTGGACAGGCCGGGCACGCGCTGGGAGCGGATCGGCAAGGCCATGCCGGCAGAGGTGGGCGACATCGGCTTCACCGTCGTGCCGCACGCCCGCGAGGCCGACACCGCCTGGGTCTGGCCGATGGACGGGACGGACGTCTGGCCGCGCACCAGTCCGGGCGGGCGGCCCGCCGCCTACCGCACCCGCGACGCGGGCAAGAGCTGGGAGCGCCAGGACCGCGGCTTCCCCGCCGAGCAGGCGTGGTTCACGGTCAAGCGGCAGGCGTTCTGCGCCGACCGCAACGAGCCCATGGGCCTCTATCTGGGCGCCACCAACGGCGAGATCTGGATGAGCGGCGACGAGGGCGAAAGCTGGCGCCAGATCGCCGCCCACCTGCCGGAGATCTATTCGGTGGTCGCCGCGCCGCTGCGATGATGAGCCGTCCCGCATGACCCCAATCAGATGACCCAGGTGCTGATCCCTTCGCAGCTGACCGCCTACACCGACGGCGCGACACGGGTGGACGCCGCCGGCGCGACCGTGGGCGGGGTGCTCGACGACCTCGACCGCCGTTTCCCAGGCCTGAAGTTCCGGGTCGTCGACGAGCAGGACCGGGTGCGCAAGCATATGCGCCTGTTCATCGGCCGCACCGAAACCCGCAGCGTCGGCCAGGCGCTTGGGCCCGGCGACGAGTTGCTGATCTTCGGGGCGCTGAGCGGGGGCTAGGCGCTAACCGGTGTCCGCGAGAGGTGGCGTGGCGCCGTGTTGGCGGGGACTATGCGCTCGGCGGTGGTGACCACCAGTTCGCCGGCAAGGCGCATGTCGGCGGCCAGCTTCCGGGCCAGAACCTCGATCGGCATATCGGCGAAGCCGGGGGCGTCCTCGGCCTCGTAGAGGCGGGCGTCGAGGTCTTCGAGGAGGATTTCGTATTCCTCCTGGTCGCCTTCGGCTTCGTTCCAGAGAAGGCGGTTGGCCTGTTGGGTGCGAGGCGCTGATCGGACCTTTCCCATGTCCTCGGCGAGTGGAGCCTGTGTGGAAACGCGCTGGCGCGCAGCGTTCGACCCTCGTCGGACATCGGCCGAGGCCTCAGCGGACGCTTTTCATCGTATCGGCGCCTGTGCTCTGGCCCGTCTGCGGCGGCGCCGCGGGCAGGCGCCAGTTGCGCGACAGCACGTGGTAGATTGGCTCTGGCTGGATCAGGCCTGAGGCCCACCGAGCGAGCAGCGCCGCCAGCATAAGCGGGCCCACGAGCCCCGGATCGCGGGTCATCTCCATCAGGATCACCGCGCTGGTGAGCGGCGACTGCACGACGCCCGAGAGGTAACTCGCCATGCCCAGCACCACGGCGTCGCGGGTCGCGATCCCCAGGCCTAGATGGGCAAATGCAGCGCCGAGGCCCGCACCCGCCGCCAGCGAGGGCGCAAAGATGCCGCCCGGCAACCCCGCGCAGGCGGCCGATAACGTGGCGAGGAACTTGCCGACGGCGAGCGTCATCCCACGCCCCGGATGACCCTCCAGCAACGACTTGGCCGCGTCGTACCCGGCGCCGTAGGTGAGCCCGTTGGTGGCCAGGGCGACGACGGCCGCGACGATCCCGCACAAGCCGGCGAAGATGACCGGATGGGCGCGACGCCAGCGGTTCACCGGATTGTCGAACGGGCCCGTCACATAGGCGAGCACCCGCGAGAAGACCCCGCCCATCAGTCCGCCCACGATGCCGATGACGGGCGCAAAAAGCCAGGCTGAACCGAGCGTCACCGGGCCGCCAAGATTGCCGAAATAGGCGTAATCGCCCTGAATCGCATAGGAGGTGAAGCCTGCGGCGACGACGACCAGGATGGCAGTCGTGTGGGTCCGTTTCTCGAAAGCCTTGGCCAGCTCCTCGACAGCGAAGACGACGCCCGCGATGGGGGTGTTGAACGCCGCCGCAATGCCGGCCGCGCCGCCCGCGATGATGATCGCGCGCCGGCCAGGGCCGCCCTTGAGGCCGCGAGTGAGCGACCTCTGGATGCCGGCGACGATCTGCACGGTTGGGCCTTCCCGGCCGATCGACGCCCCGCAGACCAGGAGGAGCGCCGAGATCACCACCTTCCACGCCGCCGTCCGGATGGTGACCCGCTGGCCACCCCAGCGACCCGTCCACCGCTGCTCGGCCGCCGCGATAACCTGCGGGATGCCGCTGCCGGAGGACTCTGGCGAAAACTTCACCATCACCCACGCCATGGCCGCGAACCCCAGCGGCAGAAGGACCGCGACGGGCCAGCCCATCGCCGCGCCGATGCGCGCGTGCGCGCGGATCGCGACGTCGCAGAGCCGCGCGTAGTACGCGCCGGCCGAGCCGGCGAGGATGGCGACGCCCACGATCCAGCCTGTGCGCCACGCCTTTCGCGCATGGATGCGGCTGGCGATCAGCTCGCGGCGATGTCGCGCCGCGAGGTTTCGACTCTTCGGAAGGCGGGGCACGCGGCCGTATGCACGGCGAGCGCCCGTTCCGCAACGGCGACGAGCCGGCTCTCGAAACCATCTCGCCAGGAAATCGCCTACGCCACCTTTCCACCCGTGGCGACCTTCCAAGGGTCCGCGTCAAGGCCGACGGCATGGACGTCCGCTGGCCGAGGCATCACGAACTCCCGTCTTGAGAGAGCCTCCCCAGCGCTTCGATGACCCCACGCCCCGCCCAAGAGCGCGTCAGCCATGGATGACGGCGAGGCAGCCGTCCTGAATGTCGGCATTGGCCCGTTGCAGACCTTTCGAGAGTCCGCCTACGGTCGGCGCCAGTAAACGCTGGGGGCGGCATGGACATCCACGAAGCTAGGCGCGGGTCGTCGGAAGATCGCCCAAGATTGCTTTGGCTTATGGGGCTCGCCAATTCCACATACGGCTTTGGCTACGCCGCCATCCTTGTAACGACCCCCCAGCTCCTGGCCGCCCACGGTGTCGACCAGCCGGTGATTGCTGGCATGACGGCGCTGGCCACCACAGCCAGCCTGGCCGTGTTCGCCCTGGCGCCGGTGCTCGACACCCTGATCAGCAGGCGCGCGTGGTCTGTTGGATTCGCCCTTCTCGCGGCGGTCCTAACAACGCTGGTGCTGATGTTGCCGGTTAAGAGTCCTTGGCTCGGGGCGACGCTTGCGGCGGATGCCTTGGCGCTCGTGCTCTACAACGCGGCTGTTGGCGGCTGGTTGGGAGCTGCCTTGCCGAAGAGTTGCGACTCCACGATCGGCACGTGGTTCGTTATTGGCAACTCGAGCGGCTTTGGCGTAGGCGCGCTGACGCAATTCTGGCTGGTCACTCACCTACCGGCGGGCTTCGGGGCCATGAGCATCGGCGCTGCGACCCTGGTTCCGCTGGCGATCCTGCCCTTGATCCCGGCGACCGACCTTGGCCGCAAAGCGCTGCACGAAAGTTTTGGCGCCCTGGCGCGAGATCTCTCCCGCCTGGTGCGCCAGGGTCCGGTCCTGAGGATCCTGCTCCTGTTCGTACTGCCCTGCGCAGCCTTCACGCTGACGAACGCCTTCGGTGGCCTGGGCCCTGATTTCCATGCCTCAGACGGTCTGGTGAGCGTCGCCAATGGCTTGGGCGCCGTCTTGATCGGCGTCGGCGCATCGCTCCTGGCGCGCCTTATCCTGAAGCGGGCCCCGGCGCCGCTCGCCTATCTTTCGGTCGGCGTTCTCGGCGCCGCCTTCACCCTGGCTCTGCTCACCCTGCCGCACACACCCTTGACCTATATTCTGGCGGTGCTCGGTGAGAACGCGGCCCAAAGCATGGCCCAGGTGTCGCAGGCTGCGATCACTTTCGGCTCGATCCCCCGGGGCAGCCCGCTCGCCTCCAGCCAGTACGGCCTCTTGGGTACGGCCGCCCTTATACCCTATGCGTACATGCAAGCCCTGGACGGGTACGGCTACAAAATCGCCCGCGGCGTAACCGGCTCCTTCGTGATGGACGCCGTGCTCAGCCTCGGCGCCTGCGTGCTTATCGCTTGGCCCGTGATGCGCTGGCTCGCCGCTCGCAAGCTGGAGATCGGCGCGGACAGTGAAAGCGCAATCCGCACCGCGGCTTGAACATCCGCTTCCCCCATAGCGGTCGCATGGAAGGTGCGCATGCCGGCATGGAGCCGAAGTCCGCCTCCGGACCCATAGCTGTCAATGGCGAGGACCGCTCTGGGGTCGAAAGCGATCTTAGCCTTCCGGCCCGGAAGCTGACCGTTGCGAACGCCCGCTCCGGGGATTGCGGAGCTTCGAGCGGCTCGTAGAGTGGTCTATGCCGGATTGGGCTGGGGAGCGGGCTGGTGTTCGAGCATGTCACGATCCTGCTTTCGTTCGTGTTCGCGCTGGCGCTTACCCATCTGTTGTCGAGCGCTACGGAATTGGCGATCGCACGGCAGACGTGGCTTCAATGGCTTGCGGCCCTTGCCATGTGTGGCCTCAACCTTGTCCTTGCGCTGACCTACGCAATGCCCGGCGCCTAGCTTGGGGCGTGGATGTCCATCGCCCCCTAGCAGTTCACTGGCGTTGGCGTCCTGCTTCCGGGAAGCAGGCGTTCCCAACTGGAGAGATGGGTCAGGAGCAGCGGTAGGCGGGCCGTCGTCCAGAGTCCGGAGAGGCTTTCATCTCATGGATGAGGCGAGCCTTGGGGTCTAGTCTGGCTTCCGCGACGGATAGTGGATGAGAGCTATGAGCGACGCTGTCGGCCCCGGCGATCTGGTTCTGTGCGTCAACGCCGCCCCAAACCATGTCACGGGACGGCCCGTGCCCCTCCGGGCCGGGGAGACCTACCGTGTCATCGCGGTGATGGAGTTTGCCTGCCCTTGCGGACGTTCCGACGCCCTGCTCGATGTGGGCGTCGACTTCGCGTGGTGTCAGACGCGGTTCCGGCTGCTGCCAAAGCCCAAGGCGCAGGCGAAGACGAAGCGCGTTTCGGCGCCGAGGGAGAAGGAAACGGTCAGGTAGGCAGGCTGGCGGAGGTGGGGTTGCGCTCCGCCATCGGCGCGAGACGTGGCTCCGTTCGAGGCTGAGGAGTTGAGACACCCCTCATCCGACCTGCTCCGCAGGCCACCTTCTCCCGCAAGCAAGGGGGAGAAGGGAACACGCCCGCTTCAGCGCTCTCCCGCTGACGCGGGAAAAGGACGTCAGAACGCCAGCGCCCTCGCCTCCTTCACGTGCGGCAGGTGCTGGATCTTGTCCAGCAAGTCCGCAGACGGCGCCTGGTCGACACCGACCAGGGCTATGGCGTCGTCGCCGGCCGAGACCCGGCCCAGGTTGAAGGTGGCGATGTTGACGCCGGCCTCGGCCAGCAGGTTGCCAAGGTTGCCGATGAAGCCCGGCTTATCGAGGTTGTTGACGTAGAGCATGGTCGGCCCGAACGGGGCGTCGAGGTCCATGCCCTTGACCTCGACCACACGGGGCGCGCCGGCCAGCACCGAGCCGGCGAACGAGCGCTTGCCCTTCTCCGTGGTGACGGTGATGCGGAGCAGGCTCTCGTAGATCGGCGAGTCGTCCTGCCGGCTTTCGGAGACGGTGATGCCGCGCTCCTTGGCCACCGCCGGCGCGGAGACCATGTTGACCTCCGCCAGCATGGGCCGCATGACCCCGGCCAGGGCCGCGGCGGTCATCGGCCGCGCGTTGAGGCGCGCCACGTCGCCCTCGTAGGCGATGTCGATCGCCTTGATTCCGAAGTCGACCATCTGGCCGGCGAGCGCGCCCAGCTTGTCGGCCAGCGCGATGAACGGCTTCAGGCGGGGGGCCTCCTCGGCCGTGACCGAAGGGCTGTTCAGCGCATTGGTCACCGCGCCGGTCAGCAGGTAGTCGCTCATCTGTTCGGCGACCTGCAAGGCGACATTCTCCTGCGCCTCGTTGGTCGAGGCGCCCAGGTGCGGGGTCGCGACGAAGTTCGCCGCCCCGAACAACGGGTTTGCCTTGGCCGGCTCCTCGATGAAGACGTCGAAGCCCGCGCCGCCCACGTGGCCGGCGTCCAGCAGGGTGCGGAGCGCCGCCTCATCGACCAGCCCGCCCCGCGCGCAGTTGACGATCAGCACGCCCTTCTTCGTCTTGGCCAGGTTCTCCGCCGACAGGATGTTGCGGGTCTTGTCGGTGAGCGGGGTGTGCAGGGTGATCAGGTCGGCGCGAGCCAGGAGTTCCTCCAGCTCGACCTTCTCGACGCCGATCTCCACCGCCCGCTCCGGCGACAGGAAGGGATCGTAGGCCACCACCTTCATCTTCAGGCCCAGCGCCCGGTCGGCGACGATGGAGCCGATGTTGCCGGCCCCGATCAGGCCCAGGGTCTTGCCGTAGAGCTCGACGCCCATGAAACGGTTCTTCTCCCACCTGCCGGCCTGGGTGGAGAGGTCGGCGGCGGGCAGCTGGCGGGCCAGGGCGAACATCATGGCGATGGCGTGCTCGGCGGTGGTGATCGAGTTGCCGAAGGGCGTGTTCATCACCACGACGCCGGCGGCGGTTGCGGCGGAGATATCGACGTTGTCCACCCCGATCCCAGCGCGGCCGATGACTTTCATGCGTTTGGCGGCGGCGATGACGTCCTTGTCGGCCTTGGTGGCGGAGCGGACGGCTAGGCCGTCGTAGTCGCCGATGATCTCGAGGAGTTGGTCCTTGGTCAGGCCGGTCTTCACGTCGGCGTCGACGCCGCGGGCCTTGAAGATATCGACGGCGGCCTGGCTGAGTTTGTCGGCGATAAGAACGCGGGGCATCTTGGGGGATCCTTGAACGAGCGCCCTCCCCAGCTACGCGGAGAGGGACCATGTTTTGAGGCGGCGCGCGGACGGGCCGGTTCAGGCGGTTTGGAGTTCGCCGCAGACCGTGGCGAAGGCCCAGTCGAGCCAGGGCGTCAGCGCATCGAGGTCGGAGGCGTCAACCGTCGCGCCGCACCAGATCCGCAGGCCCGGCGGGGCGTCGCGATAGCCGCCCACGTCGAGGGCGACCCCCTCCTTTTCCAGGGCCGCCGCCAGCTTTTTGGCGAACTCGGCCTGGACGTCGCCGGGGAGCGCGGTGACGCGGGGGTCGATGACCTTCAGGCAGACCGAGGTGTTGGAGCGGATGGCGGGATCTTCGGCGAGGAAGGCCACCCACGCGGTCTTCTGCGCCCAGGCCTCCAGCACGCCGAGGTTGGAATTCGCGCGGCGCTTCATCTCGGCCAGGCCGCCGATGGAGGCCGCCCACTTGAGCGCGTCCACCGCATCCTCCACGGCCAGCATGGAGGGCGTGTTGATGGTGGCGCCTTCGAAGAGGTCGAGGGTCACCTTGCCGCCCTTGGTCATGCGGAACAGCTTCGGCATCGGCCAGGGCGGCGTGTAGGCTTCGAGCCTGGCGACGGCGCGCGGCGACAGGATCAGCACGCCATGCGCGGCCTCGCCGCCCAACGCCTTCTGCCAGGAGAAGGTCACCACATCGAGTTTGTCCCAGGCGAGATCCTGGGCGAAGGCGGCGCTGGTGGCGTCGCAGATGACGATGCCCTCGCGGTCCGCGGCGATGAAGTCGCCGTTCGGCACCCGCACGCCTGAGGTGGTGCCGTTCCAGGTGAACACCAGGTCGGCGTCGGGTCGCACCCTGGCGAGGTCGGGCAGCTGGCCATAGGGCGCGTCGAGCACCTCGGCGTCGAGCTTCAGTTGCTTGACGACGTCGGTCACCCAGTCCTTGCCGAAGCTCTCGAAGGCCAGCAACTGGACGGGGCGCGGGCCGAGCATCGACCACATCGCCATCTCGACGGCGCCGGTGTCCGACCCGGGGACGATGCCGATCAGGAAGCCGTCGGGGACATCCAGCACCTCACGGGTGCGATCGATGGCTTCCTTCAGGCGGGCCTTGCCGAGCTTGGAGCGATGCGAGCGTCCCAGCACGGCGTTCTGGAGGTTTTCCGGGGTCCATCCGGGACGCTTTGCACAAGGTCCGGATGAAAACTCAGGGCGCGCCGGCCGCATGGCCGGCTTCGGCCCCGCCAGATTAGGGGGGGTGGTCATGGCATTGTCTCCCATCCTTGCAGATGGACTGCGCCCCGTTGGGAGGGCGTGGCCCGCCGGCCAAAAGCCCGGCTTCGGCGGTCGAGACAAGGGATAATTTCTGGGTGCGCGTGTAAGCCGCGCTGTAACGGCCTCAGGCCGCGGCGGTTCGCGAGCGGCGGCGCCAGGCCACGATCGTGCCAATCACCAGGCAGGCGGTGATCCCCAGGGAGTCCAGATTGTTGACGATGGCGTGCAGCCGGTCGGGAGCGCGTTCGGTGACGAAGTAGAAGGCGTGCAGGGAAAATAGCAGCGCATAGAGCAACATGACGCCGCCGAGCCAGAGGCTGCCGTAGACGAGCACCACACCCAGAAGAGCCAGGGCGGTCAGGCCATCTACGAACAATTCGGCGACCGGCTCCGTTCCCAAGGGCCGCGCGCTACCGAACATCATGACGGCCAGCAGGTTCGCCAATACGATCGCGCCGCCCAACCGTTCGGCCGGCGCGCCCTTCCACAACGAGAAGATGCAGCCCCCCGAAATGAGGGCGACCACGACGAAGAATATCGGATTTATGTGGCCAAAATGCATGGTGCCGCGCCTCTAACCCTCATTAGAGACGCGGCACCAGTTAAATCTTCGCAACGGCGGGCCAGGCCCGCCCAGGGGTCGTCAGCCGACGTCGCGCATCGTGGTTTCTTCGGCCGCGGCCAGGAACGCCGGCTTGGCTTCGACGCCGCCCAGCTTGGTGCGGATGCCCAGGCGCAGCTTGGCTTCGTTCAGTTCGTTGTGCACGCCAACCATGGCGGTGCGCGCTTCGCTGAGCGCCTTGATCGCTTCGACCATCTTCACGGCCGCGTCGTCGGCGAACACCATCGAGACATGCACGTCCTTACGGGCGCGAAGCATCTCGCTCATCAGTTCCGAGGCTTCCGCCAGCGCGCCGTCGACGGCGGCTTCGGTCACGAACAGCTTCTTGGCCACTCGCTGGGCCACAAACGCCTTTTCCATAATCCACATCCCCAAACGAGGTTAAAGAACCACAATTCACGGTAAACGGAAGCTTAAGCTTCGCGCAACCGCTTCATGGGTTGTTGACCAAGATTTCTTCCCCGGAGGGTTGTGTTGTGGCGTTAAGGACACAATCCTGGCCGCCATACGCCCGGCGGCGGGCTCCAGAACGGCGCATCGCCGAAGCGAAACGTTAGGATTGTTGGGCTAGACCGACGGTTCCAATCGGCCCCTTCACGAGCGCCATGAACCAGACGACCGGACCAACCGGCCCCGCCCCCACCGCGACCTTCCACGCCCGCGTGGCGGGTGTCGGCCTGGTCACGACGCTGGTCGTGCTGATCGCGGCCTGCCTGACCTTCCTGCTGCAGCAGTGGGCCGTGGCGCGCACTCAATCGCACCAGATGCATGTGAGCCTCGCCCAGGTCACCGCCACGACCGAGGCGCCGGCGCTCGCCGGGGGCGACACGCACGCCATTCGGGCGCCGGTGCTGGCGCTGGCCGCCAGCAAGACCGTCGAGGCCGCGCGCCTGACCGACCTGAAGGGCGCATCGCTCGCCGGTTTCCAGCGGCCGCCCGCGCCAGACGCCCGGCCGGGGCCGGTCGAGACCATCCGGACCGATGTCATGGCCGGCGGCCGCAAGATGGCGACGCTGACGCTCGTCGTCCGGCGCCCAACCCTGACGGCGCGGCTTCCGCAGTTCATCGCGCTGACCTTCACTCTGCTGATGGGCGGGATCGGCGTCGCCATCTTCCTGGCGCGCGGCATGGCCCATCAGGTGATCAAACCTGTGCAGCACCTCTCCGCGGCCATGCACCAGGTCGCCGGCGGCGGCAGCTTCGAGCCCATCGAGGTCAAGGCCCAGGACGACCTGTTCCGCGGCTTGACCGCCAGCTTCAACCACCTGCTCGGCAAGCTCGGCGAGCGGGAGCGGGACCTGAAACGGGCGATGCGCGACCTCGAAGGCGCCCGCGACTCCGCCAACGCCGCCAATGTGCTGAAAACCCAGTTCCTGGCCAATATGAGCCACGAGATCCGCACCCCGCTGAACGGCGTGCTGGCCATGGCCGAGGTGATGTCGATGGGCGAGCTGGGCGACGTCCAGCGCGAGCGCCTGGGCATCATCCGCCAATCGGGCGCCCTGTTGCTCGCCGTGCTGAACGACGTGCTCGACCTCTCCAAGATCGAGGCGGGAAAGCTCAATCTGGTGAAGGAGGATTTCGACCTCGTCCCGACGTTGAATCCGTCCGCCGAAACCTTCCGCGTGCTGGCGCAGGGCAAGGGCCTGACGTTTACGTTCGCAATCAGCGAGGAGGCCGAGGGCTGGTGGCGCGGCGACGCCGACCGCCTGCGCCAAGTCGTCGGCAACCTGTTGTCCAACGCCGTGAAATTCACCCCGCAAGGGACGGTGGAGGCGGCCATCGACGTGAACCACGAGACCAACGCGCTTCGGCTGGTGATCCGCGACACCGGCGTCGGCATCGCGCCGGAAAAGCTGCCGGCGCTGTTCGAGAAGTTCACCCAGGCCGACAACTCCGCCACCCGCCGCTTCGGCGGCACGGGCCTGGGCCTGGCGATCTGCCGGGAGCTCACACAGATGATGGGGGGCTCAATCAACGTGCAAAGCCGCGAGGGCCACGGCTCGACCTTCACGGTCGAACTGCCGCTGACCCGCGGCGCGGCGACGAGTGCGGCGCAGGCCGAGGCCACGCCGGACAGCGGCGAACGCAACATCCGGCTACTGGCCGCCGAGGACAACCCCACCAACCAGCAGGTGCTGGCCGCGGTGATGGAGTCCCTTGGCATCGACATCGATATCGTCGCCGACGGCCGGCAGGCTGTCAGCGCCTGGAGGGTCGGCGGCTACGACCTGATCCTCATGGACATCCAGATGCCGGTGATGGACGGCATCGACGCCGCCCGCGAGATCCGCCGCGTCGAGATCGCCGAAACGCGCCGGCGCACGCCGATCGTGGCGCTCACCGCCAACGCCCTCACCCACCAGGTGGACGAGTACCTGGCCGCCGGCATGGATGGGCACGTGGCCAAGCCGATCGAGATCGCCAAGCTCTACGAGGCGATCAGCGCAGCGCTCACCGCGGCGGCCACCGGCGCGGCGGGGCGGACGCCGAGCGCCGCTCAGGTCGCCTGATCCGACGACACTGAACGCCGGACAACGACAGGGCCAGGCAACCTTCAGGCCAGTCGTGGTTTTCTTCCCTCCCAGGGCCGAACATCGTGGCCCGATACAAGGAGGACCCATCGTGAAGAAGATAACCGCCCTCAGTCTGATCGGCGCCGCCTCGGCGCTCGCGCTTTCCGCCACCGCGGCGGCGGCCCAGCCTGGCGCCTGGATGTCGATCAACCAGCGCCAGGCCCATCTCGAGCATCGTATCCAGGTGGGGGTGCGCAACGGCAGCCTGACCCGTGCGGAGGCGCGCCACCTGCGCGGCCAGTATCGTTCCATCGCCCGGCTGGAAGCCCACTATCGGGTGAACGGCCTTTCCCGCTGGGAACGGACGGACCTCGACCGCCGGTTCGACCGGCTGTCCAGCCGGATTCACAACCAGCGCCATGACGGCCAGTGGCGCGGCTAGCCGGCCCGCGACGTGACCAATGTCGCTCGCCGACGCCCGGGAAGCGATCTCCCGGGCGTTCGCATGTTCAACGGGCCGAAAGGCGCAGCCGGCCTTCCAGCACGGTCACCGCCCGGCCGCGCAGCAGAACCCGCTCGCCCTTCAGTTCGCAGTCGAGATCGCCGCCGCGGCCCGGATAGGCCTGGTGGAACGCCACCCGCGCCCGGCCGAGCTTCCCGGCGAACAGCGGCGTGAGGATGCAGTGCAGCGATCCCGTGGCGGGATCCTCCGGAATGCCCGAGCCCGGTGCGAAGAAACGATCGACCACGTCATAGGGCTTGCCGGTCTCCGCGATGGCCGCCACGCCCACATTTCCTCGCCCGCCCGTCGCCGCGCTGGCGACGATTTTCAGCGCGGCGATGTCCGGCGCCAGCGCGCGCACCTGCGCCCCGTCCTTCAGGACCGCCACGACGTAGGTGGAGACCCAAACCTCCTGCGGCTCGACGCCCAGCGCCTCGGCCAGCCCGGCCGGCGCCTCGATGCGGATCGGCGGCTGGGCGGGAAAGTCCATCTCGTAGCCTTCATCCACGCGGCGCACGGTGAGCGGGCCGGACTGGGTCTCGAAGATCAACCGGTCGGCGGCGACGCCAAGCTCGCTCAGCAGGGCGTGCCCCGAGGCGAGCGTCGCATGCCCGCAGAGCGGCACCTCCAGGGCGGGGGTGAACCAGCGAAGCCCGAACCGCGCCGGGTCGGCGGTTTTCAGAAGGAAGGCGGTCTCGGCTTGGTTGTTCTCCGCGGCCAGCGCCTGCATCCAGCTCGTATCCGGCCACGCGTCGAGCGGCTCGACGACGCAGGCGGGATTGCCCCGGAAGGGTTCGGCGGCGAAGGCGTCGATGGTCCATTGGCGCATGGGATGGGCTCCTTGAAGGGCAAGACGGGATCGCCGCGGCCCGCGGCTAATCGATCACCGTGAGTTCGGGCCAGCGCGCGGTGGCGGACGCGGCGGTGCGGGCAAAGCCGTTGGTCTTGCGCGCCGGATTGGGCCGCAGACGCAGGGCGAACAGGTCCTCCAGGCCGAACGGCGCCACCACAGTCAGCCGGTCGTCGGGCTCCAGCCGCACGCCCACCGAGAACGTGGCGCTGGTGAACCGCTCCAGCGCCTCGGCGGCGCCGGCGAGCGGCGCATAGGGCTCGCCGAACTTGCCCTCGAACCACAGGTGCACGCGCGCCTGGTTGCGCACCTCGACGAGGTCGCGCAGCGGCGGGGCGAAGGCGGCGGCGACGCGGCGGATCACCGCGTCCTCCGCCGCATAGGAGGTGTCGGGATCGAAGTAGCCGAGGTCGTAGTCCTTGATCCCATAGTCGAGGTCCCGGCCGGTCAGGTGGTTCAGCACGCGCTGGTAGACGGCGCCGGAGAAGATCAGCCAGTCCGGAAGGTCGAGCTCGCGCGCCGTGGTGAGCACGCGCATCAGGGTCGGCCCACGACGCACGATTTGCTCCAGGCGATGTTCCAGCGTGGCGGTCATGCGTTGCCCCTCACGCTTTTCCCCTCAGGGGCCAGCCGTGGTCGAGCGGCCCGTGGCCCTTGCCGAAGCCTGGGGCCCGAAGCAAGGCCTCCTGCACATAGGCCCAGGCGCGCGCAGTGGCGGCCTCCAGCGACAGCTGCTGGGCCAAGCCCGTCGCACAGGCCGAGGCCAGCGTGCAGCCGGTGCCGTGGGTGTGGCGGCTGACGATCCGCTCGCTCTCGAACGTCGTCTCACCGTAGGGCGTCATCAGCACGTCGACCACGCGCTCGCCCGGGAGATGGCCGCCCTTCATCAGCACCGCGCCGGCGCCCTGGGCTAGCAACGCTTCGGCCGCCCGCCGCAAGTCGTCGGTGGTCTCCACGGCGAGGCCAGTCAGCGCCTCTGCCTCCGGCGCATTGGGCGTCAGCAGCGCCGCCCGGGGAACGAGCAGCGCCCGCACTGGCCCCACCGCGTCGGCGGCCAGCAGCCGCGCGCCGCCCTTGGCGACCATCACCGGGTCGATCACCGCGGGCAGGCCGGCGGCGTCCAGCAGCCGGGCGACTGTCTCGACGACCTCCGCGTCGCCCAGCATGCCGGTCTTGATGACGTCGGCTCCGAGGTCGTCCAGCACGGCCCGCGCCTGGGCTTCGATCACCGCCGGCGACACGGGATAGGCGGCGCTGACGCCCAGGGTGTTTTGCACGGTGATGGCGGTGACGGCGGTCGCCGCATAGCCGCCCAGCGCCGTGACCGTCTTGATATCGGCCTGGATTCCCGCGCCGCCGCCGGAGTCGGACCCCGCGATGATCAGGACTCGGCCGAGCGACGTCATCTCTCCGCGATAGCGCGCCCGGCTCGAACTTGCATCGGCAAATAATTTCCGGGGCGGTCGCCTATCCGCGGACGGCGATGGCCGTCCAGACGCGAAGCGCCTGCGCCGTCTCGCGCACGTCGTGGGCCCGCACCGCGGCGACGCCCGCCGCGGCCCCCGCCAGCGCGCCGGCGATCGACCCGCCCAGCCGCTGGTCGGCCACAGCCCCGCGGCCGTCCAGCGCGCCGATGAACGCCTTGCGGCTGACCCCCAGCAGGACCGGGAAGCCGAGTGCCACGATACGGTCGAGGCCGGCCAGCAGCGGCAGGTTGTGGAGGATCATGTGCTTGCCGAAGCCGATGCCCGGATCGAGCCAGATGCGGTCGCGTTCGACGCCGGCCGCCAGGGCCGACTGCGCCCGCGCCGCCAGGAACGTCGCCACCTCGGCCACCACGTCGTCGTAGCGCGGCGCGGCCTGCATGGTCCCCGGCTCGCCCTGCATGTGCATCAGCACCACGTCGCAGCCGAGCGCGGCGGCGACCGCCAGGCTGTCGGGGGCGTGGCGCAAGGCGGTGACGTCGTTCCACATCGTGGCGCCGGCCTCCACTGCGGCGCGCGCCACGGCGGGCTTCATGGTGTCGATGGAGATCGGGATGGCGCTCTCGGCGCGGATCGCGCGGATCAGCGGGACCACCCGCCCGATCTCCTCGTCCTCGGACACGGGCGCCGCGCCCGGCCGGGTGGATTCGCCGCCGACATCGAGGATGTCGGCGCCCTCGGCGATCAGCCGCCGGGCGTGGAGGATCGCCGCGCCCAGATCATCGAACCGCCCGCCGTCGGAGAAGCTGTCCGGGGTGACGTTGATCACACCCATCACCTGGACCGGGCGCGCGCGTACGGGCTGGGAGGCAGGCAAGGCGGTCATCGCGCCTTGATAATGAAAAAGGGCGGCCCCGTCGCCGGCGGCCGCCCTTGGTCGTGTCAGCATGGCCGCAGCCTCAGGCGGGTTCCGGCTTGGGCGAGATCGGCACCGCCACGGTGGGGCCGGCCAGGCGCTTGGTGTCCGAATCGTCGCGGTTCGGGGCCACGCCCTTCAAGGCGCCCATGATCTCGTCGCCGCTCAGGGTCTCGTACTCGAGCAGGGCCTTGGCCAGGGTGTGCAGGTCGTCGAGCTTTTCCGTGAGGATCCGCTTGGCCTCTTCGTAGCCGTTGTTGACCAGCCGCTTGACCTCGGCGTCGATGATGTTGGCGGTCTCTTCCGAGACGTTCTGGGTGCGCGACACCGAGTGGCCGAGGAAGACTTCCTCCTGGTTGTCGCCGTAGGACACCAGGCCCAGCTTGTCGGAATAACCCCAGCGCGTGACCATGTTGCGGGCCAGGCCTGTGGCCGCCTGGATGTCGCTGGACGCGCCCGAAGTGACCTTGTCCTTGCCGAAGATCAGCTCTTCGGCGACCCGGCCGCCCATCATGATCGCCAGGCGCGAGGTCATCTGCTCGAAGTTCATCGAATAGCGGTCGCCTTCCGGCAGCTGCATCACCATGCCGAGCGCGCGGCCCCGCGGGATGATGGTCGCCTTGTGCACCGGATCGGACGACGGGACGGTCAGCGCCACCAGGGCGTGGCCGCCCTCGTGGTAGGCGGTGTTGCGCTTCTCGTCCTCGGTCATGACCATGGAGCGGCGCTCGGCGCCCATCATGACCTTGTCCTTGGCTTCCTCGAAGTCGCGCATGGTGACCATGCGGCGGTTCTTGCGGGCCGCCATCAGGGCCGCCTCGTTGACCAGGTTCGAGAGGTCCGCGCCGGAGAAGCCGGGGGTGCCGCGCGCGATCACCTTGGTTTCGACGTCCGCGGCCAGCGGCACGTTCTTCATGTGCACCCGCAGGATCCGCTCGCGGCCGTTGACGTCGGGATTGGGCACCACGACCTGGCGGTCGAAGCGGCCGGGCCGCAGCAGGGCCGGGTCCAGCACGTCGGGACGGTTGGTGGCGGCGATCAGGATGATGCCTTCGTTGGCCTCGAAACCGTCCATCTCGACCAGCAGCTGATTCAGCGTCTGCTCGCGCTCGTCGTTGCCGCCGCCGAGGCCGGCGCCCCTGTGGCGGCCGACCGCGTCGATTTCGTCGATGAAGATGATGCAGGGCGCGTTCTTCTTGGCCTGCTCGAACATGTCGCGCACGCGGCTCGCGCCGACGCCCACGAACATCTCCACGAAGTCGGAGCCGGAGATGGTGAAGAACGGCACGCCGGCCTCGCCGGCGATGGCGCGGGCCAGCAGCGTCTTGCCGGTGCCGGGCGGACCGATCAGCAGCGCGCCCTTGGGAATCTTGCCGCCCAGGCGCTGGAATTTCTGCGGGTCCTTCAGGAAGTCGACGATCTCGACGACCTCTTCCTTGGCCTCTTCCACGCCGGCCACGTCGTCAAAGGTGACGCGGTTCTTGTTCTCGGTCAGCAGCCGCGCCTTGGACTTGCCAAAGCCCATGGCTCCGCGGGCCCCGCCCTGCATCTGGCGCATGAAGAAGATCCAGACGCCGATCAGCAGCAGCACCGGCAGGCTCTGCAACAGGAAGCCGACGATGGTCACGTTGCTCGCCGGCTTGACCGACACGTTGACGCCGTGCGCGCCCATGGTCTGGGCAAGCGCGTCCTGGTTGTTGAGGGTAAAGGCCGTGAACGTCTTGTTGGACTGGTCGGTCACCATGACGGACGAGCCCACCGAGGCGGTGTGGAATTCCGCCGCCTTGACCTGGCCGCTGTTCACCTTCTGCAGCAGCTGCGAATAGGTGATCTCGCCGGCGTTCGCGCCCTTGGAGCCGCCGCCGGTGACCATCGAATAAAGGCCGATCAGGACGACGATGATGACGCCCCAGATGAGGACATTGCGCAGGTTCATCGGTTAGACCGCCTCGAAAAGGGCTTGGCGCCCGAGCTCCAAAGATAGGAGCCTGAACGCCGTTTCACCAGTTGGCCGGACGCCGCGCGACCTAAGATCGCGCCTTGACCACAAACACACCCGGAAACACCAGGGGCCGCGCCCGGAAGACGCGGCCCCTAGATAGGCATGAATTTGCTGAATTAAGCGCTACCGGGTGACCGGCTTCTTCGGCGCTGCGATCAAGCCCTCGCGCTGAGCGCGCTTGCGGGCCAGCTTGCGCGCCCGGCGCACGGCTTCCGCCTTCTGGCGGGCGCGCTTTTCCGAGGGCTTTTCATAGTGCACGTGCCGCTTCATTTCGCGGAACGAGCCCTCGCGCTGCATCTTTTTCTTCAGCGCCTTGAGGGCCTGGTCGACGTTGTTGTCGCGGACGAAAATCTGAACCAGAGTTCTCTCTCCTGTTGGTCGTTCCCGCCCGGCCCCCTCAAGACCCGGCTAGGGGCGGCGGCGAGCGAACAAATGGAAATTACGTCCCGAAGGCTTGCGGCCTACAGGATTGAGCGCGGCGAAATATCAGAACGAGGGCGCAATGTCCACGGCGCAGGCGCGGCTTTTCTGCTTCCGCGCGAGATGGCGTAAAGGAGCGGCATGGCCAAAGCCGCCCCCCAAAAGCCGTCGCCCGGCAGCCCCTCGCCCGACTGGGCCGACATAACCGAGCAGCAGGTCCTCGACGCCGCCTTGACGCTGGTCCCCTCGCAAGGCTGGACCTGGCCCATGGTGACCGCGGCGGGGCGCGCCTGCGGCCTCTCGCCGGGTGAAACCGAGCTGCTGCTGCCACAGGGCCCTGCCGACCTCGCCGCCCTGCTCTCACGCCGCCACGACGCCAAGGCGTTGGAGGGGTTGGCGGGAGTCGATCCCAACGCGCTGAAGATCCGCGAACGGATCGCCCGCGCCGTCGAGGCCCGGCTGAACGCTGCGGCCGTCGACGAAGCCGCCGTGCGCCGCTGGACCGGGTTCCTGGCGCTGCCGACGCACGCGGGCCTGGGCGCGCGCCTGACCTGGGAGAGCGCCGACGTCCTGTGGCGCTGGGCCGGCGACAC
>JBIOED010000010.1:0-43536 GCA_044445675.1 Caulobacterales bacterium
AGCAGGAACGACCTGGGCGGGGCGGGCGTGTCGGTGCGCGGGTCGGCGTCCTCGGGCAGGGGCGAGGGATGGACGCTGGCCAGCGCGTCGGTCTCGAAATAGGTCCCGAAGGTCGCGTATCTGCGGTCCAGCAAGTTGTCGATCCGGCCGAACAGCTCGAGCCCGTGGCCCAGCGCCCAGGTGGCGTGCGCGCCCACTACCCAGTAGCCGGGAATCTGCGCGTCGCGGTTGGACTCGTCGCCCACCCGCCGCTGCCCGCTGACGCCCAGAAGGTCGCCGCCGACGGTGAGTGTCGGGGTGAGATCGTAGTCGGCGCCGGCCTTGAAGCGGCCGGGCGGGATGCCGCCGATGCGGTCGCCGGGCGTCACCTGGAGGTCGCCGCGGCTGTCGGCGAACGGGCTGTTGGGCGAGGCCAGCGCGCCTGAAAACCGGTAGGTGGCCTCGATCTCGCTCGCCGAAGCGTAGGCCATCCAGCGCCCCGCCTTGAGGTTGACCTCGGCCTCCACGCCCCGCCGGCGGGTGCGCGGGACATTGGCGTAGGAGCCGCGCCCCTGCAGGGCGCTGGCCAGGGCCACGATGTCGTCGTCGTTGTCGCTGGCGTAGGCGCCGAGCCGCCAGTCCAGGCGCCCGCCGCCGGCGTCCGCCGTTCCGCGCAGCCCCGCCTGCCAGGTGCGCGAGACCACCTGTTTCAATGGCGGGTCGGAGACCAGGGCGTTCTCCAGCAGGCAGGGCTTCAGCGGATTGCTGCAGGAAAGCTCCAGCGGCGTCGGGGCGCGATTGGTCTCTGCATAGCCGCCATAGACGGTGATCGCGTCGGTGAGCTTCCAGGCCAGGCCGGCCGCGGGGTTGAGCCGGTCGAAGCGGTGACGCCCGTTCAGGTCGGGGCTGACGCCCGAGCGGTCGGCGACGGAGACCTCGATGCCGTTGAACCGCCCGCTCAGCGTCAGGAACAGCCGGCTAGTGAGGTCCAGGGTGTCGGTGGCGTAGAGGCCGAAGGCCTGGGCCGTCGAGCCGATGCTCACCGGGCTGTAGGCGATGGCGCCCGCGCTGTGGATGACCTGGCCGGCGCCGGGGACCTCGTCCGCGGCGGCGCGCACGCCGAGGTCGGGGAAGATCAGGCCCAGCGTCGAATCGGCGGCGAACCGCACGTGGCTTTCGTCGAAGCTCAAACCCGCGGCGAACAGGTTGCGCCGGCCGAACAGCGGCGCGCTGCGCGTGGCCTGAACCGAGGCCCCGGCGGTCGTCGTGCGCGTACGGGTGCGGTCGAGGGTCCCGTAGGGGATGCCGTCGCACGGCGCGGCCTGGCCGGCGACCGGCGGCGGACAGCCGATCGGCAGGCCGTTCGCGCCCAGCACCTGGAAGGCCGCCGGCGGGGGCCGCAGGGCCGCCGGAAAGTCGCCATCCTGGACACACAGGGTTGCGAACAGCGGGTCGTCCGGGCGCGCGCTGCAGCCCTGGAAATTGCCGTTGTTGCCGTCCGCATGGCTCTGGCTGAAGACGCGGCCATAGACGCTGGCCTGCAGCGACCAGGCGTCGGAGGCCTTGAAGGCGCCGTTGAGCGCCAGCAGGCCGTTGCGGTCCTGCGTGGCTTGCGGGAAGGTGAAGATCGCGCGGCGGTCCTGGGCCAGCAGGTCCACCGGCGTCGGCCCGACGACCCCCAGCCGGGTCCCGCCGCCGGCCGCCGCCAGATGCAGCTCCACGCGGCCCTGGCTCCAGCCGAGATCGCCATAGGCCCGCGCGACGCTGGAGGGCGAGCGCCGCCGCCAGCCGTCCTCGTGGCCGCCGTCAAGGGCCAGGTAGCCGGACCACGGCCCCCTCGCCGCGCCGTATTCCAGCGAGCCGAGCGCCCGGCCGAACGAACCGCCCTCGACGCTGGCCGCGCCGCCGGGCGCGGTCTCCCCGGTCTTCATGGTCAGGCTGAGCGCGCCGCCCAGGGCGTTCAGCCCGAACGCCGGATCGCCGGTGACCAGGTCGATGCGGCGGACCGCCGCCTCGGGGATCAGGTCCCAGTTCACCGTGTCGCCGAACGCCTCGTTCAGCCGCACGCCGCCCATATAGACCGCCAGCCCCTGCGGCGCGCCCTGCAGCGGCGAGGCCGAGAAGCCGCGGTAGTTCAGGTCGCGCGCGAAACCGTTGCCCTGGCTGTCGGAGAGGCTGAGGCCCGGCGTACGCTGCTCGAGCGCATCGGTGATGGCCAGGGAGCCGCGCCGCCGCAGGTCGCCGGCGTCCAGGGTTTCCGTCGAGCCGGGCAGCTTGTCGGCCTCGACGCCCGGCCCGGCCAGCGGGGTCGGCGCGATCACGACGATCGGGCTGACGGTGGTCGAATCCTCGGCAGCCGCAGCCGCAGCCACGGCGAGCGAAGTCGACGCCAGAATCGCCGCCAGGGCGGCGGACGCGAACCGGCGCCCGGACATCAGGCGGCGGCGGGGCGCCGCCGCACGCGGGCGAGGCGCCGCAGGCGGCGCCAGAAGCGGGTCTTCTCCGGCTCCGGATAGGGCTGCAGGTTGCGCAGGAAGTCCTCGGCGCAGGCCCGCCAGCTGAACTTCTCGGCAAAGGCGCGCACTTGGCCGCGGTCGCAGGCCAGGGCCTCGAGGCAGGCCTCGCGCAGGCCTTCCGTGGCGCTGGTGGCCAAGGCGCCGGCGCCGGAGTTGGGGATGATGTCGATGGGGCCGGGCGCCGGATAGGCCGCCACCGGGGTCCCCGACGCCATGGCCTCCAGGATCACCAGCCCAAAGGTGTCGGTGAGCGAGGGGAAGACGAAGACGTCGGCGCCGGCGAAATAGGCCGCCAGCTCGGCGCCGGACTTGGAGCCGGTGAACGCCGCCTGCGGATATTTGGCCTCCAGCTCTTCCTTTTGGGGGCCGGGGCCCACCACCACCTTCGTGCCGGGCAGGTCGAGACCGAGGAAGGCTTCGATGTTCTTCTCCACCGCGACCCGTCCGACCGAGAGGAAGATGGGCCGGGCCATGCCGGCGTAGGGGTCGAGATCGCCGTCGCGCCGCGGGTGGAAGACCTCGGTGTCGACGCCGCGCGACCAGGAGGAGATGTTGCGGAAGCCGTGCTGGGCGAGTTCGTCGCGCATGGTGGGCGTCGCCACCATCAGGCGGCCGGACGGCTTGTGGAACCACTTCATGTAGGCGTAGCCGGCGGCCAGCGGCAGCGGCAGCCGCGCGGAGACATATTCCGGAAACCGGGTGTGGTAGCTGGTGGTGAAGGGCAGCTTCCACTCCACGCAGATGCGCCGCGCCGCCAGGCCGATCGGCCCCTCGGTGGCGATGTGGATGGCCTCCGGCTCGAAGGCCTTGAAGCGCTCCTGCACCGGCTCATAGACCCCGATCGCCACCTTGATCTCGGCATAGGTCGGCAGCGGGAAGGTCTTGAACTGGTCGGGGCTGATCACCTCGACGGCGTGCCCCATGGCCTTCAGCTCGGCGACCACCCGGGTCAGGGTGCGGACCACGCCGTTGACCTGCGGCTCCCAGGCGTCGGTGGCCAGCAGGATGCGCATCGGCCGGCCGGCGTCGTGCGGCGCGTTGATCGCCTCGCGGATGCGCGGCAAGGACCGCGGCGGCGGCTTGGGCCGGGGCTCCGGCTGGCCCACCGCCTGGCTTTGCATCCAGGCCCAGAAGGCGCCCAGCAGCGCCTCCTTGGTGGGGAAGTAGCGGTAGACCGTGCGTTCGCCGACGTTCGCGTCCTTGGCGATCTCCGCGAAGCTGAGGTCCTCGAGCGGACCCTGCTCCAGCTGGTGGCCCACCGCGCGCAGGATATGCTCGCGCGTTTCCTCCCGCTGCCGGTCGCGCAGGGTCTGGGGGCTCGCCGGCGGCTTCATGGCAGTCGCACTGTCATGGGTTTCCGCGGTCTGTCAAACGGGAAGGTTCAAACCGCTGGCAGCCCGCTCGGACCGGGGGACCGCTTCCGTGCCGTTTCGCCATGGGCGCCCCTCGCCTTGGCGGGCGGCGATCCCCACCTGCTAGGAAGCTTAAGAGCCGACCCTCCCGAAGTCGCCTAGACATGGTTCCCATGGACGCCCGAACCTATCCCGCCAAGGCGACGCCGAAGTCGCTCCGCACCCGCACGCGTATCCTCGACGCGGCCATGAAGCTGTTCGCCGAGATCGGCTATCATGCGGCCACCAACGCGACGATCGCCGAGGCCGCCAACCTGACCCGCGGCGCCATGCTCTACCATTTCGCGACGCGCGAAGAGCTGGTGGCGGCCGCCATCCAGCACATCGAGCTGGCGCGCGCGCGCCTGTTCGAGGACGCCGCCCAGGCCTCCGCCGCTCCGGGCCTCGACGCCTCGGAAGCCGCCATCGACGCCTACTGGGCGCTGTTGCACGAAGCGCCCTTCGTGGCTTTCGCGGAGATCGAGGCGGCGGCGCGCACCGATCCGGCGCTGCGCGCGCCACTGGCCGCCGCCCAGGCGGCCTTCGACCGGGCCCAGGTGGGCGACCGCTTCGGCGCCCTGGCTCAGGCCGGCGCCGACCCCAGGTTCCAGGCGAGCCGCGACCTCGGCCGCTTCCTGCTGGAGGGCCTGGCGCGCGGCGCCATGACTTACGACCAGGCCGCCCGCCGCGAACGCCTGCTGGTCGTCGTCAAGCGCGCCGTGCGGATGCTGAACCGCAAGGGCGGCGTGCAAGACCTCTGGCCGGACTGAGCGCGCACGAAAAAGGCCCGGCGCTTTTCGGGGCCGGGCCTATCTCTGTGTCCGACGCAAGACCGGCGGGGGCCTACTTGCCGGCCGTGGGCGCGCCGGCCGGGGCCGCCGGCTTAGTCTCGGTCGCCGCAGCCTCGCGGCGGTGGTGTTGGCCGCCCATCATCTTTTGCATGGCGGCGAGCTCGGCTTTGTCGAGGGAGCCGTCGTGGTCGGTATCGAGCTTGTCCCAATACTTGGCCATCATGTCGCCGATCTGGCCCTTCAACTCGGCCTTTTCGATCTTGCCGTCGATGTTGGCGTCGAGCATGCCCATCATCCGGTCGTTGTTCAGCGCCTCGTCATAGTTGTTCAAATGATCCGAGGTCTCATCCATCCAGCGATAGCGGATGGCGGTGTAGAACATCTCCTCCCAGGACTGGTCGCCCCAGACTACGGTCTTGTTCGGGTCGGGGTTGTTCGGGTTGCGCTTGGAGTTGTCGTAGATGAAGTGGGCGATCAGCTTCGAGCCCGCCGGCACCTTGATCGGCTCGGCGAAGGTGTAGTCGCGCTGCCAGCTGAAGTCGTAGCGCGGCAGGGAGAGCAGCAGCTTTTCCTTGCCGTCCGGATAGCGGATCCACAGGTCCGACGACGCGCCGCGATAGTGCGCATGCGGGAAGGCGGCGTAGAGCAGGGCGTCATGCGGGAACTCGATGTAGCCGACCTCCCGGTGGTGCGGATCGTTCGGCGGGATGACGATCGCGTTGTTCACGATCACCGAGTTGTGCATCACCAGGCCGGGCTTCTCGTTGTCCTTGTAGAAGTAGAGGGCGATCTGCGAGTGATCGACCACCTGCTTGCCGAACGGGGTGTAGTGCGCCTGGATGCCGATGGCGCCGCCCGGCGGGATGTAGCTGCCGACGTTGTTGGGCGCGACCTCGGATTCGGCGCCGACCGCGTAGCCGCCGACCGAGACGCCCCATTTGTCTTCGAACGCCTGCTGGCCGGGCTGCGGCACGTTCTTCATGTAGCCGGTCAGGATGTGGTGCACGCCCTGGCGCTGTTCGACCTTGACGGTCGAGGCCTTCAGCCACTTGCCCTCGGTAGACGGATTGACGACCCACGGGTGCTGGTAGTCGACCACGCCGGAGGCCGGGATGGTGTAGGCCGGCACGTTCAGCACCAGGTCCGGCTTGCCCAGCGGCCATTCGGGCGCGACGCGATGCACGGCGCCCAGCGGATCCTTGCCTTCGCCGCGCGGCGAGCCCTCCTCGACCCAGTGGACGAGCGTCTTCACCTCGGCCGGCGAAAGGTTCTTGTCGTCCGAGAACTTGCCCACGTGCGGATCGGCGTTGTAGGGCGGCATCCGGTCGGTGCGGATCACCTCGCGGATCATCGGCGAGAAGCCCTTGACCATCGCGTAGTTGTTCATGGCGAACGGGCCGATGCCGCCTTCCTCATGGCAGGCCACGCACTTGGCCTCGAGGATCGGCGCCACATCCTTGACGTAGCTGATCTGGGCCTTCTTGCCGCGCTCGGGGAAGTCCACCAGGCAGCCCTTGGAGGCCTGGGTCGCGGCCATCGCCGGCTTGCCGGCCAGCACTGCGGACAGCGCGTCGCCCGCGAACTCGTGCGCCACGGCCTTCTGCACCCCGTAATCGGAGCGGTCGTCCAGCGGGCCGTGATAGGCGACAGTCCAGGTCTTCGGGTTGACGATGAAAACCTCGGCCGTGCGGGTGACGCCGAGCGCCTCGCCGACCAACTGGTTCGAATCCATCAGGATCGGGATGTCGATGCCGAATTCCTTGGCCTCGGCGGCGATCGCCTCGCGGCTGTCCTGCAGGTTGGAATCCACCAGCATCACCTCGACGCCCTGGGCCTTGTACTTGTCGCGCAGGGCCTTGAGCGCCGGCATCATTGCGCGCGCGATCGGGCAACCGTTGCCGGTCGAAACCAGCACGATCGCCTTGTCGTCGGCCATCCGGTAGAGTTCGTGAGCCTCAAGGTGCTGGGCGTCGACCAGCATGAAGTTGTCGACCGTCGCCGCCTTCGGCATCGCCGCGGTGGCGGAAGCGGCCTCGCCCTGTTGCGTCGCGTTCGTCGCCGGGCCGGAGGAGAAGCCGTAAACCAGGAGCGCGCTAACCGCCGCGCCGAACACGCCAAGCCGTGCAGAAATCATCTCTTCAATCCCTCTAAGATCGGGCCCTTTGACATTCGCGCCGAAAATATGCGCACAGGGCCTAGCGGCCTCTTAACTTAACACCGTTCAGTGGCCAAAATCCACCGGGCGTTGGTTTCAAATTTGTCACGTGGACCTCCGGACTAGCGCGTGGCCGCTTCGCGCGCGATCCAGGCGTCGATGCGGGTCTCCAGCAGGTCGAGCGGCAGGGGACCGGCCAACAGCACCGCGTCGTGGAAGCGGCGCAGGTCGAACTTCGCGCCCAGTGCGTCCTGCGCTTTCTTCCGCAGCGCCAGAATCTTCAGCTCGCCCACCTTGTAGGCCAGCGCCTGGCCGGGCCAGGAGACGTAGCGGGCGAGCTCCACCTCGATGTTCAGCGGGCTGAGCGCCGTGTTCTCAGTGAAGCAGGCCCGGGCCTGGTCGAGGCTCCAGCCCATCCAGTGGATGCCGGTGTCGGCCACCAGCCGGCAGGCGCGCCAGGCCTCGTAGGACAGCCGCCCGAACTGCTCGTAGGGGTCGCGGTAGACGCCCATCTCCACGCCCAGTTGCTCCGCATAGAGGCCCCAGCCCTCGGTGAAGGCGCTGACGTCGGCGTTGCGGCGGAAAGCGGGGGTGTCCGGCAGCTCCTGGGCCAGCGCGATCTGGATGTGGTGGCCGGGGACCGCCTCGTGCAGCGTCAGGGCCGGCAGCTCGTAGAGCGGCCGCTGGTCGAGGTGCGAGGTGTTGACCATGAAGCCGCCGGCGATGCCGAGCTTGGGCGAACCCTCGAAATAGCGACCGGTGGTATAGGTCTCCTCGATCTCGGCGGGGACAGGAAGCACGCCGTAGGTCAGGCGCGGCAGGGTCGCGAAATAGCGCGGCAGTTTGCCGTCGATCCGCTTGGCGATCTCGGAAGCCTTCTCCAGCAGCTGCTGGCGGGACGTCGCATAGAACCGCGGGTCCTTGCGCAGGCTGGCGATGAAGCCCTGCAAGTCGCCGGTCCAGCCGGCCTGGGCCATCGTCGCCTGCATCTCGGCGCGGATGCGCGCCACCTCCGACAGGCCCAAGGCGTGGATCTGGTCGGGCGAGAGGTCGGTGGTGGTGTGGTCGGCCACCAGCCAGCGATAGTAGGCCTCGCCGTTCGGCAGGCTGCGCGCGGCCAGCGCCTTGCGGCTGGCCGGCAGATAGTCCCGCGCGAGGAAGGCCACGAAGGCGCGCTGCGCCGGGCGGACCTGATCGCGGACCACCCCCGCGGCCTCGGCGCGCAAGGCGGCCACCCGGCCGGCCGGAAAACGGGCGGCTGTGAACGGCTTCAAGAGCACGTCGCTTTCGGGCGGCGTCGCCGCGGCGGCCCGGGCGCGGGCCAGGACCGCCTCATTGGTCGCTCGGGGCTGGGTGAAGCCGGTGGCGACGCCGCGCCGCGCGTTGGCGATGTTGTCGGCGTAGAACCTGGGCAGCGCCCGCAGCCGGGCGATCCAGGCCTGGGCGTCGGCCTCGCTGTCCAGATTGGTGGTGTCGGCCAGGTAGCTGAGCTCCTGGTCGAAGCCGCCGTCGCTGTTGAACGGCATCCGGTCCTCGTCGAAGGCCAGGCTGGCCAGCCGGCGGCCCAGGATCCAGGCGAGGAAGGCGCGGTTCAGCTTTGCGCGCTCGGTCAGCCCCGCCGGGCCGATGGCGTCCAGCCTCGCCTTGAACTGCTGGTAGGCCGTCTCGCGCAGCCGGTTCTGCGCCAGGGAGACGTCGGGCAGCCTGGCCAGCGCCGCGCGATCGCCCTCGTGTCCGGCGGCGATGGGGTTCTGGCTGAGGGCATAGGCCTCGTAGTCGGCGACCAGCCTGTTCAAGGCGCCGTCGTCGGCCAGCGCAGGGCCGGCGGCGAAGAGGGCGAGGATCAGGGCGATCAGCAGATGGCGCATGGCGGCTCCTTGCACGGAACAGCCAAGCTGGCCCAAGCCCCACACAGCGGCAAGCCTTCGCCAAGACCTTGGCGGGGAACCGCGACGCGGGCCATGGTGCCGCGCGAACCCGGGGGGAAATCCATATGAGCTTTATCACGCGCAGGAAGCCGGTCGCGGCCGAGATCCGCGCCGAGAGCGGCCAGCGGCTGAAGGCGACGCTGTCCTGGCCGCACCTGATGGCGCTGGGCGTGGGCGCGATCATCGGAACCGGCATCTACACGCTGACCGGCGTGGCGGCGGGGCTCGCCGGCCCGGCGGTCATCCTGTCGTTCGCCGCGGCCGGCGCGGTGTGCGCCTTCGCGGCCTTGAGCTACGCCGAGATGGCGACCCTGATGCCGCAGGCCGGCAGCGCCTACAGCTACTCCTATGCCACCCTGGGCGAAGGCGTGGCCTGGGTGATCGGCTGGAGCCTGATCCTGGAATACACCCTGGTCTGCAGCACCGTCTCGGTGGGCTGGTCGGCCTATGCCGCGGGGCTCGTGGAACAGGCGCATTGGGCGATCCCCAAGGCGCTGCTGGCCGGGCCGGACGCGGGCGGCGTCGTCAACCTGCCGGCGGTGTTCATCGCGCTGGCGGTCACGGGCATGCTGCTGGTCGGCACCCGCGAGAGCGCCACGGTGAACTTCATCCTGGTCTGCGTGAAGCTGCTGGCCCTCGCCGGCTTCGTGGCGATCACCTTGCCGCACTTCGACGCCAGCCACTTCCACCCCTTCGCGCCCTATGGCTACGGGGCGCACGAGATCGACGGCAAGAAGTTCGGGGTGATGGGCGCGGCCGGCATCATCTTCTTCGCCTTCTACGGCTTCGACGCGATCTCGACGGCGGCGGAGGAGACCAAGGATCCGCGCCGTGACCTGACCATCGGCATCATCGGCTCCATGGTGCTGTGCACGGCCATCTACATGGTGGTGGCCGCCTGCGCGCTGGGCGCTTCGCCCTACACCGTTTTCGCCGGGACCGCCGAGCCGCTGGCCTTTGTGCTGCGCCAACTGAAGCAGCCGCTGGCCGCATCGCTGATCGCCGGCGCCGCGGTGGTGGCGCTGCCGACGGTGATCATGGTCTTCATGTTCGGCCAGAGCCGGGTGTTCCTGGCGATGGCCCGCGACGGCCTCCTGCCGCGCCGGCTCGCCACCGTCAGCCCGCGGGGCGTGCCGCGGGCGGTGACCATCCTCACCGGCCTGATCGCCGCGGTGATCGCCGGCGCCTTGCCACTCTCGGACATCGCGTCCCTGGCCAACGCCGGCACTCTGGCCGCCTTCATCGCCACGGGGCTGGCGGTGCTGGCGCTGCGCCGCGCCCAGCCCGACCTGCCCCGGCCCTTCCGCACGCCGCTGGTGTGGCTCGTCGGACCCCTGGGCATCGCGGGCTGCATCTACCTGTTCACCACGCTTCGCACCCTCACCATCGAGTTCTTTTTCGCCTGGAATGCCCTGGGGGTCCTGATCTACCTCCTCTACGGCCGTACGAAGAGCCGGCTCGCGGCAGCCTGAGCGGCTCCCCTTCGTGCGCGGTTTTCCGACGCACGTGAGAAGGCGGCGCTTTGCGTAACGCAGGGTTGCGGGCTATCCCCACCCGAACGGTCGTGCGCGGCCGGCGGCGCTGCCGAGGCGCCTTTCGGAGGGCGACCGGCTCGTGACCGCCAGCACAGACACCGCGGGCAGCAGGCCCGGGGCCGGCAGCTCGCCGGGCGGGGCTGGCGGCTGGCCCGGGCGCAAGGGGCCCGACCTCACCGTCGGACCGATCGGCAAGACCCTGATCGCCTTCGCCATGCCGGTGCTCGGCTCCAACATCCTGCAGTCGCTGAACGGCTCGGCCAACGCCATCTGGGTAAGCCGCGTGCTCGGCGAGGCGGCCCTGACCGCCACCTCCAACGCCAACCAGATCTTCTTCATGATGCTGGGCGCGGCCTTCGGCGTGACCATGGCCGCCAACATCATGATCGGCCAGGCGATCGGCGCCCGCAATGACGCCGTCGCCAAGAAGGTGGTGGGCACCTCGACGACCTTCTTCGTGGTCATCTCGCTGCTGATAGGCGTGGTCGGGGGCATAGCGACGCCGCACATCCTGGACGCCATGCGCACGCCGATCGAGGCCCGCGCCGACGCCATCGCCTACCTGCGGGTGATCTTCGCGGCCATGCCGTTCATGTACTTCTTCAGCTTCGTCATGATGGCCCAGCGGGGGACCGGCGATTCGAAGACGCCGTTCTACTTTTCGCTGCTCGCGGTCGGCCTCGACGTGACCCTGAACCCCATGCTGATCATGGGCATCGGGCCGTTCCCGAAGCTCGGCATCGCCGGCTCGGCCACCTCGACCCTGATCGCCCAGACTTTCACGCTCGCGGTGATGCTGGCGCACCTCTACCGGCAGAAATCGATCCTGGTGATCCGGCCGGCCGAATGGCGCCTGCTGATCCCCGATTTCACGATCATCAAGGGCCTGGTGACCAAGGGCACGCCCATGGCCTTCCAGATGATGGTCATCAGCTTCGCGGCGGTGACCATGATGAGCTTCGTCAACCGCTACGGGGTGCATACCTCGGCGGCCTATGGGGCGGCGGCGCAGCTCTGGACCTACGTCCAGATGCCGGCCATGGCGCTCGGCGCGGCGGTCTCCTCCATGGCGGCCCAGAACGTCGGCGCGGGCAAGATGGACAGGGTCGAGCGTGTGGCGCGGATCGGGGCGCTCTATGCGATCCTGTTCACCGGCGTCCCGATCCTGATCATCTATGGAGCCGACCCGTGGGTGCTGCAGGCCTTCCTCAAGGGCGCCAGCCCGTCGCTGCCCATCGCGGTGCACATCAACTCCATCGTGCTCTGGGGTTTCGTGCCGTTCGGCGTGGCTTTCATCTTCTCCGGCATCGTGCGCGCTACGGGCGCGGTGTGGCCACCGCTGCTGGCGATGATCATCGCGCTGTGGGGCGTGCGCATCCCGATGGCGCACTTCCTGGAGCCGCACTGGGGCGCCGACGCCATCTGGTTCTCGTTCCCGGTGGGCAGCGCGATGACCTGCGTCCTGGCCGGCGGCTATTTCCTGTGGGGCGGCTGGCGCAAGGCCCGCATGCTCGACATGACCCCCAGCGCCGACGCGCCAGACACCGGCCTCGGCCAGCCGATGATGGACGAGAGCGAGGCGATCACCGCTGAGGAGAGCCGCGAACTCCGGCGCAGCGCGGAGCCGGTGTCGAGCTGACGCGTCCTCGTTGGCTGCCGGGCCAAGAGCGCGATCTCCCGGAATTTATTGATGAACGTCATGGCCCGGCTCGTCCGGGCCACCCATGAACGCGGGAGGCTGTGGTGGCCCGCGGCGGCGGCGCTGCGTTTCATCGGCGCCACGGCGATCCCGGGTCGCCCGGACAAGCCGGGCGATGACGGTCAAGGTGAGGTTATCCCGTGATGACCTACGCTTGGCTCTCCATCAGGGCCGAATAGACGAGGGTGCGCAGCTCACGCCGGATCGGATAGGTGGAAGACGGCAGGAGCTGGGTCATGAACACCGCCGTGACCTCCTCCACTGGATCGACCCAGAAGGCCGTCGACGCCGCGCCGCCCCAGTAGAATTCGCCCATCGAGCAGGGGATCAGCGTCTTCGGCGGATCGAACACCACGGCGAACCCCAGGCCGAAGCCCACCCCGGCGTTGGTGCTTTCCGAGAACAGCGAGCGCGACAGCTCGGTCAGGTCCTTGCCGCCGGGCAGGTGGTTCGAGGCCATAAGCCGCACGGTCATCGGCGACAGGATCCGCGCGCCCTCCAGCTCGCCGCCGTTCACCAGCATGTTGCAAAAGCGCATGTAGTCGGCCGCCGTCGAGACCAGGCCGCCGCCGCCGGATTCCAGCGCCGGCGGTTTCAGGTAGGGGCTCGCCTGCGGATCGTCCTGCAGCTTCAGCCCGCCCTGTGGCGTCGCGTTGTAGCAGGCGGCGAACCGCGCCTGCTGGTCCTCGCGCACGAAGAAGCCGGTGTCGGCCATCTTCAACGGCTCGAAGATCCTTTCGCGCAGCACCTGGCTGAGCGGCTTGCCGGCCACCTTCTGCACCAGGTAGCCGACCACGTCGGTGGACACCGAATAGTTCCAGGCCTCGCCCGGGGAGAACTCCAGCGGCAGCTTGGCCAGGAGGCCGATGAACGCCTCCAGGTCGTGGTCGCCGTGCATCTCCTCGACCTTGAACTTGCGGTAGGCGGCGTCAACGTTGGTGCGGCTCTGGAAACCGTAGGTCAGCCCCGAAGTGTGGCGCAGCAGGTCGACCACCTGCATGGGCCGCGCCGGCGGGGTGGTCAGGTAGGGGCCCAGGCCCGCGGCGAACACCGCCAGGTCGGCCCAGGCGGGGATATGCCGGGCCACCGGATCGTCGAGGGCGATCAGGCCCTCTTCGACCAGGGTCATCAGCGCGACGCAGGCCACCGGTTTGGTCATGGAATAGATGCGGAAGACCGTGTCCTCGGTCAGCTTGGCGTCGCGCTCCACGTCGCGCAGGCCGAGCACCGTCTGGTGGATCACCTCGCCCTTGCGCGCGATCAGCACCTGGGCGCAGGGCATCCGGCCCGGCCCGACGTACTTCTCCTGCAGCAGCTTATCGATACGCCCCAGGCGCTCCGTCGAGAACCCTGCTGACTTGGCCTTGCTCATGGCGTTTCCTCCGGCTTTCACCGATCCATAGAGCCTTCTTCCGTGTCGGGGGAAGTCAGGAGCGCCCATGCAGACCGTCAGCACCGAGATCCGCGGCCGCAGCCTCGTCGTCACCATCGAGCGGCCGCAGGCGCGCAACGCCGTGGACGGGCCGACGGCGCGGCAGCTTTACGACGCCTTCAAGGCCTTCGACGCGGACGAAGCGCTGGACGTGGCGGTCCTGCAGGGTCGTGGCGGCGCGTTCTGCGCAGGCGCCGACCTGAAGGGCGTCGCCGAGGGGCGCGGCAATCCGGTGCATCGCGAGGGCGACCTCGGGCCCATGGGCTGCACGCGGCTGGCGCTCGGCAAACCGGTGATCGCCGCCATCGAGGGCCATGCGGTGGCCGGCGGCCTGGAGATCGCCTGCTGGGCCGACCTGCGCGTCGCCGCCGAGGGCGCGGTGTTCGGCGTCTTCTGCCGCCGCTTCGGGGTGCCGCTGATCGACCTTGGCACCGTGCGCCTGCCACGGCTGATCGGCGCCTCGCGGGCCATGGACCTGATCCTCACCGGCCGTCCGGTGGCGGCGCAGGAAGCCTACGACATCGGCCTCGCCAACCGCCTGGCGCCCCGGGGCGGCGCGCTGGACGCGGCGCTGGGCCTGGCCGCGCAGCTCAGCGCCTTTCCGCAGCTTTGCCTGCGCAACGACCGGCTCTCGGCCATCGGCCAATGGGCGCTGGACTGGGACCAGGCGGCCGCCGCGGAGGTCGCGCTCGGCTTGCAGGTCCTGCGCTCCGGCGCCTCTCGGGAAGGCGCGGCCCGGTTCGCCGCCGGGGAAGGCCGCGGGGGCCAATTCCAGGCGGCCCCCGACAGCCGGATTGGGAATCCTTAAGGTCGCCGCCATCTCCGGGAGAAGCGCAGCGGCGCTAGGCTGCAACTGGAGTTGGTGGGCGAACCTGAAGGATTTTCCGATGAACCGTAGCCTCTTTACCCTCGTGATCGCCTCCGCGGCGCTGGCCACCGCCGCCGTCGCGGGGCCGGCCCACTACGCCGGCCAGGCCCTGGCCAGCCAGGCCAAGATCTCGCTCCAGCAAGCCCGCACGATCGCGATGAACGCCCGCCCAGGCAAGATCGTCGACCAGGAACTGGAGAAGGAAGGCGGCGGATCGGGCCTGCGCTATTCCTTCGACATCAAGGCCGGCAAGGCCACCATCGAAGTCGGCGTCGACGCGGTGACCGGCAAGGTGCTGGAAAACGGCTCCGAGACCGCCGGCAAAGAGGCCGCCGAGGCCAAGGCCGAACACAAGGCTCACTAACATCCCCGGCTCCCCGGCGGGCGGCAGCGCCCGCCGGGGCAAACGGCCGTTGCGTCCTTCGAACACGCGTTTGATAGTGGCTTGCGCCCCATTCATACCGCAGCTTCGAAGCGGCGCGCAGGGAGACGGCCATGGCCTGGGACTTTGAGACCGATCCGGACTTCCAGAAGAAGCTCGACTGGATCGAGGACTTCATGGCCCAGGAGGTCGAGCCGCTCTCGCACCTGGGCATGGCGGTCCACGGTCCGATCGGCCGTGAGAAATTCATCAAGCCGCTGCAGCAGAAGGTGAAGGATCAGGGCCTGTGGGCCTGCCACCTGGGCCCCGAGTTGGGCGGCCAGGGCTACGGTCAGCTGAAGCTCGGCCTGATGAACGAGAAATTGGGCCGCAACGGCCTGGCCCCCACCGTCTTCGGTTGCCAGGCGCCCGACAGCGGCAACGCCGAAATCATCGCCCACTACGGCACCGAGGCCCAGAAGGAACGCTATCTCTGGCCGCTGTTGAACGGCGAAATCCGCTCGGCCTTTTCCATGTCCGAGCCCACCGGCGGTTCCGACCCGTTGACCTTCAAGACCCGGGCGGTGCTCGACGGGGACGAGTGGGTGATCAACGGCGAGAAGTGGTTCTCCACCAACGCGCGGTTCTCCAAGGTGCTGGTGCTCTATGCGGTCACCGATCCGGACGCCAAGGACCCCTACCGCCGCACCTCGATCTTCCTGGTCCCCACCGAGACGCCCGGCGTCGAGATCGTCCGCAACGTGGCGGTGGGCGGCGGCGGCGAAATCGGCGGCGGGACCGAGGGTTACGTCCGCTACACCAACGTGCGGCTTCCGTACGATGCTCTGCTTGGCGAGCGCGGCGCGGCCTTCGTCATCGCCCAGGTGCGTCTGGGCGGGGGGCGCGTGCACCATGCCATGCGCACCGTGGGCGCCTGCCGCAACGCGCTCGATCTGATGTGCAAGCGCGCGGTCAGCCGCACCACCCGCGACGGCAAGTTGGCCGACCTGCAGATGGTGCAGGCCGACATCGCCGACAGCTGGATCCAACTGGAAAGCTTCCGCCTGATGGTGCTGCGCACCGCCTGGCTGATCGACAAGCACCAGGACTACCAGCGGGTCCGCAAGGACATCGCCGCCATCAAGGTGATGATGCCCAAGGTTTACAACGACATCGCCACAAAGGCCGCCCACCTGCATGGGGCGCTGGGCGTCTCCAACGAGATGCCGTTCATGCACATGGTGACCAGCTCGCTGGTGATGGGCATCGCCGACGGCCCCACCGAGGTGCACAAGGTGACGCTCGCCAAGCAGGTGCTCAAGGATTACCGACCCGACAACGACCTCTTTCCGGCCTACCACATCCCCAAGCTGCGCGAGGCTGCCCAGGACAAGTACGCCAAGGAGCTCGCCGAGCTGAAGGCGGCCTATGCGGAGCGCCGCGAGACCTCCCCGGCGTAAGGACGGCTGGCGCTCAGGTGCGGGTCAGCCTGCGGCAGAGTTCGTCGAGCTGTTCAAGGGTCGCGTATTTGACCCTGAGTTCGCCGGCGCCGCCGCGATCGACGATATCGACGCTCATGCCCAGCATGTCCTCGAGATCGGTCTCCAGCGCGGCGGTATCGGTGTTCTTGGCCGCCCGGCGCGGGCCGGAGGCCTTCTTTGGCGCGACGCTGCGGCCCTTGGCCAGCGCCTCGGCGTCGCGGACCGAAAGGCCTTTCTCGACAATGGCTTGCGCCAACACCTCCGGATAGGCGGCGCTCATGATCGCCCGCGCATGGCCCGCGGTCAGGCGGCCGAACAGCACATGGTCCTGCACCGCGTCGGGCAGTTGCAGCAGGCGAAGGGTGTTGGCCACATGGCTGCGCGACTTGCCGACGGCGGTGGCGGCCTTGTCCTGGGTGTAGGCCATCCGGCGCATCAGGGAGGCGTAGGCCTGGGCTTCCTCCATGGCGTTGAGGTCCTCGCGCTGGACGTTCTCGACGATGGCGATCTCGAAGGCCTTGTCGTCGTCCAGCACCCGCACCAGCGCCGGAATGGCCTTCAGCCCCGCCTGCTGCGCCGCGCGCCAGCGCCGCTCGCCCGCGACGATCTCGAACTCGCCCTGGGTTCTCGGCGAAGGCCGCACCAGGATCGGCTGCAAGACCCCCTTGTCACGGATCGAGGCTTCCAGCTCGGCGATCTCAGCCTCAGGGAAATGGCGGCGCGGCTGGTCGGGGTTGCGGTGGACCAGCTCAATCGGCAGGTCGCGCGTGCCCTCGCCGGGCGCCGGCGCCTGGCCCTGTCCCTCGCCGGCCTCGTCCAGCAGGGCGGAAAGCCCCCGGCCCAATCCTCTGCGGCCTTCGGCCATGGATGATCTCCCCTACGCCGCGACTTTGCGGCGCGCGCGTTCGCGCAGCACCACCTCGCGGGCGAGCCGCAGATAGGCCTGGCTCCCCGCGCACTTCAGATCGTAGACCAGCGCCGGCTTGCCGAACGACGGCGCCTCGGAAACCCGCACGTTCCGCGGGATCACCGTCTGGTAGACCGTCTCGCCGAAGTGGCCGCGCACGTCGTTGGCCACCTGCGCCGAGAGCCCGTTGCGGCGGTCGAACATGGTGAGTACGATCCCCTGGATCTCCAGCTTCGGATTGAGGCTGGTGTGGACAAGCTCGATCGTGCGCATGAGCTGAGTCAGCCCTTCGAGCGCGAAGAACTCGCACTGCAGAGGCACCAGCACCGCGTCGGCCGCCGCCATGGCGTTGACCGTCAGCAGGTTCAGCGACGGCGGGCAGTCGATCAGGACGTAGCTGTAGATCCCCGCTTCGCGGATGGCGTCGAGCGCGTCGCGCAGCTTGTAGGAGCGCCTGGCCTGCTGGGCCAACTCCATCTCGACGCCCGAGAGGTCGGGATCGGAGGGGACGACGTCGAGGCCGGGCACGGAGGATTTCACCACCGCCTCGGCCAGGCCCCTCTCGCCCATCAGCACGTCGTAGAGTGTGTGCTTGCGCAGCGCCCGACCGATGCCCAGGCCGGTGGAAGCGTTGCCTTGCGGGTCGCTATCGATCAGCAGCACCCGCTCGCCGACGGCGGCCAACGCCGTGCCCAGGTTGATGGCTGTGGTGGTCTTGCCAACCCCGCCCTTCTGGTTGGCGATCACCAGCACGCGCAGGGCCGCGCCGTCTCTTGAATAGGGGTCAGGCCTTGCGGGCACGGCCGAGCCTCTTCACACGCACGATACGGCCGCGGGGGTCACTCTTGGATGGCACGACGTCGGCCTCGTATTCCCAATATCTAGCAGCTTCACGCATTTCGGACACAACATCTTGTCCCTTTAGAAACAGGCCCGTCGCGCCCCCTTGCAGGTATGGCCGAGCGTACCCGAGCAGGCGGCGGAGCGGCGCACAAGCCCGCGCGGTGACGATCTCCACAGCTAGATCAAGGTTTTCCGCACGCGCGTTGTGGACGGTCGCCGGAAGCGCCAGCGCATCGACCATTTCGCCCAGAAACCTGGCCCGCTTGGTCATGCTCTCGACGAGGTCCACGTGAAAGCCGAGCGTCCCCTTGCCGAGTATGGCCAGCACGATCCCTGGCATGCCCGCGCCGGCCCCGAGGTCCGCCCAGGCCCGGGCGCCGGGCGCCAGCTTGACCAGCTGGGCGCTGTCCCAGGCGTGGCGCGACCAGAAATCCGGCAACGAGGCCGGGCCGACCAGGTTCATGACCTCGTTGCGCTCAGCGAGCAGGACGCGGAACCGCTCGAGATCGGCCACCTGGGCCGCCGAGGCTCCGCTGAGGGCGGCGAACCCGCCTTGATCCATAGGGGAAGTGTCCATCGGTCCAGAAGCCGCCTCAGGCGGCGCGGCGGCGGACATGGGCCAGCAGGGCGGTCAGTGCGCCGGGGGTCACGCCTTCGATCCGCGCGGCCTGGCCAAGGGTCAGAGGCCTGACCGCGCTCAGCTTTTCGCGCGCCTCGTTGGAAAGCCCGCCGACGGCCGCGTAGTCGAGCCTGGCCGGCAAGGTCAGGTCCTCGTCGCGGCGGAAGGCCGCCACGTCGGCGGCCTGCCGGTCGAGGTAACCCGCGTAGGAAGCGTCGATCTCCACCTGCTCGCGCACGGCCGGCCCCCAGGCCGCGATCTGCGGCCAGATGCGGGCCAGGTCGCCGAAGCCGATGGTCGGATAGGCCAGCAGCTCGCTGAGGTTGCGCCGTTGGCCATCGGCCTTGACCGGCAGTCCGGCCCGCTCCGCCTGGGACGGCGTCAAGGTCAGGGTGGCGGCCGCCGCGCGGGCCGCGGCCAGGGCGTTGGCCTTCGCGCCGAACGCCTGGGCGCGCGCGGAGCCGACGACGCCCAGGGCCTCGCCCTTGGCGGTCAGCCGCTGGTCGGCGTTGTCGGCGCGCAGGATCAGGCGGAACTCCGCGCGGCTGGTGAACATCCGATAGGGCTCGGTGACACCGCGGGTGACCAGGTCGTCGATCAGCACGCCGATATAGGCTTCGTCGCGGGCGAAGGCCGCCGGATCGGCGCCCGAGGCGGCGCGCGCGGCGTTCAGCCCGGCCACCAGCCCCTGGGCGCCGGCCTCCTCATAGCCGGTGGTGCCGTTGATCTGGCCGGCCAAATAGAGGCCCGGCAGGCGCTTGGCCTCCAGGGTCGGATAGAGTTCGCGCGGATCGACGTAGTCGTATTCGATGGCATAGCCGTAGCGGCGGACCTGCACCGCCTCCAGGCCCGGCATGGTGCGCAGGAACAGGTTTTGGGTTTCCTCCGACACCGAGGTGGAGACGCCGTTCGGATAGACCGTGTCGTCGTCCAGGCCCTCGGGCTCCAGGAACACCTGGTGGCTGGTCTTGTCGGCGAACCGGACCACCTTGTCTTCGATGGACGGGCAGTAGCGCGGGCCGACACCGGTCGCCTTGCCGCCATAGACGGCGGATTCGCCCAGACGTTCAGCGATGATCCGATGGGTCTCGGCCGTCGTGCAGGTAATGCCGCACTGGATCTGGCGGGTGGTGATCGCTTCGGTCAGGAAGGAGAAGGGCGCGGGCTCCTCGTCCGCCGATTGCATCTCCAGCCGGTCCCAGGCGATGGTGCGGCCATCCAGGCGCGCCGGTGTGCCGGTCTTCAGCCGCCCCATCTTCAGGCCGCTGGAATACAGCCGGTCGGAGAGCCCGATGGCCGGCGCATCGCCCATCCGGCCAGCCGGGATGCGCTGCTCGCCGCGATGGATCACGCCCTTCAGGAACGTGCCGGTGGTGAGCACGACGCGACCGGCCCGGTAGGCCTCGCCGCTAGCGCCCCGCACGCCGACAACGACGCCGTCCCCGACGATCAGGTCCTCCACGGCCTCGGCGACGATGGTCAGGTTGGAGGTGGCGGCGAGCTCCGCCTGCATGGCCTCGCGATAGAGCCGGCGGTCGATCTGCGAGCGCGGGCCGCGCACCGCGGCGCCCTTGGAGCGGTTCAGCAGCCGGAACTGGATGCCGGCCACATCGCCCAGTCGACCCATCAGTCCGTCGAGCGCGTCGATCTCGCGGACCAGGTGGCCCTTGCCGAGGCCGCCGATCGCCGGATTGCAGCTCATTTCGCCGATGGTCTCGAGCTTGTGGGTGAGCAGCAGCGTGCGCGCGCCGAACCGCGCCGCCGCCGCCGCCGCCTCGCAGCCGGCATGGCCGCCCCCGATGATGATCACGTCCCAGGTCATGGAGGGCGTCATATAGTCGAAGCTCGCCGGTGTTTCACGTGAAACAACGAATCCCGCTCCCTATCGGGAAAGACCGTCACTTCCCGATGCAGAAGGTCGAAAAGATACGGCCGAGGACATCTTCCGGGCCGATCCGCCCGGTGATCCGGTCGAGCGCGCGGGCGGCCAGACGCACGTCCTCGGCCGCCAACTCGAGCGCCTGATCCTCGGCCAGGGCCTGGCGAAGCCGGACGGCCGACACGGTAAGCAGCTCGCGGTGCCGCAGCCGGGTCGCGGCCGGCGGCTCGCCGCCGGCAAGGGCCTCCACGACGGTCTGGGTCAGGGAGCGCTCCAGCCAGGCCACGTCGTTGGGGCTCTTGGCGGTGAAGGGTTCGCCGGGCAGGCCGTCCAGCCCCTCGCCGAGATCGCGCTTGGTGAGCAGCACGATATCCCCCGACCGCAGCGAGGCCGGAACCTCGGGCTCGGGATCGCCATAGCCGTCCACCAGCCATACCCGCAGGCCGGCGGTTTCCGCCCAGGCCTCGGCGCGGCGCACCCCCTCGGCCTCGATCTCGTCAGCGGTCTTTCGCAAGCCTGCGGTGTCGGCGACGATCACCTTGTAGCCGCCCAGCACCATGGGAACCTCGATGATGTCGCGGGTGGTGCCGGGCGTCGCCGAGACGATGGCCGCCTCCCGACGGGCCAGCACGTTCAGCAAGGTGCTCTTGCCCGCGTTGGGGGCGCCCAGCAGCGCGATGCGGAAGCCGTCCCGCACCTGCTCGCCACGCGCCACGTCGGCCGCGGCCGCCTCCAGTTCCTCGGCGAGGATATCCAGGATGGGCCGCGCCCGGCCCGCCACGTCGGCCGGCAGCTCTTCGTCGGGGAAATCCACGGCGGCCTCCAGCATCGCCGAGGCCCGGATCAGGCCGTCGCGCCAGCGGGCCTGGACCTGCGACAGCCGGCCGCCGAGCTGGGCCAGCGCCTGGCGCCTCTGGCCGTCCGTCTCCGCGTCCACCAGGTCGGCCACGCCCTCCGCCTGGGCGAGGTCGAGTTTGCCGTGCTCGAACGCGCGGCGGGTGAACTCTCCGGGTTCGGCCAAGCGCAGGCCCAGCGCCGACAACGCCTCGACCAGGGCGCCCAGCACCGCCAGCCCGCCATGGACGTGGAACTCGGCGCTGTCCTCGCCGGTATAGCTGCCCGGTGCGGGAAACCAGAGGATCAGGGCTTCGTCGATCACCCGGCCCTGCGCGTCGCGCAGCCGCCGCAGGCTTGCCCGCCGCGCCGCCGGCAAGCGGCCCGCCAGCGCCCTCACCGCCTGGGCCGCCTTCGGTCCCGACAGCCGCACCACCGCCACCGCCGCCCGGCCCGCGGCCGTGGCGGGCGCGAAGATGGTGTCGGTCATTTCCGCGGGGTCGCGGCGCTCAGGCCCACTTCCATCAGCTTGCGGAATTGCTCCTGGGCGCCGGCCCCGAAGCTCATCCAGTTCTTCACCAGTTCGTCCGGCGAGATCATCGCCAGGTTGGCGTCGATCCGCTTTTGCATCTCGCTCACCAGGTGGTCGTTGAGTGCGCTCACGTCGGGCAGGCCCATGAACCGCCGGGCCTCCTCAGGCGTGCAATCCACTTCGATCGTCATCTTCATGGCCAAAGCTCCCGTTCGCCTTCATATGGCCGCCGATGGCCCTCGCGCGCTAGTAGCGCAGACTGAGAGCCATGCGGAAATCGAGGGAGAAGATCATGGGCGAGCGCACCACCATCACCACCGAGGACGGGAGCTTTGGAGCCTATGTGGCCCGCCCCGGCCGTTCGCCGGCGCCCGGCGTCGTGGTGATCCAGGAGATCTTCGGGGTGAACCAGGTGATGCGCGACGTCACTGACGGCCTGGCCGCGCAGGGCTACCTGGCGATCTGCCCGGACCTGTTCTGGCGGATCGAGCCCGGCATCGACATCACCGACCACTCCGAGGCTGACTGGAAGCGGGCGTTCGAGCTGTTCAACGCCTTCGACGTCGAGGCCGGGGTCGGCGATATCGCCGCCACCATCGCCCATATTCGCCAGGACGCCGGCTGCAACGGCAAGGTCGGCGCGGTGGGCTATTGCCTCGGCGGCCAGCTCGCCTTCCTCACCGCCACCCGCACCGACGCCGACGCCTCGGTCTCCTATTACGGCGTGGGCCTGGAGAACCGCGTGCCCGAGGCGGAGAAGCTGACCCGCCCCCTGCTGATGCACATCGCCGAGGAGGACCAGTTCGTGCCCAAGCCGGCGCAGGCGGTGATCCTCAGCAGCCTGAAGGACCATCCCTGCGTCGAGGTCCACACCTACCCTGGCTGCGACCACGCCTTCGCCCGCGAAGGCGGCGACCACTTCAACGCCGCGGCGGCGAAGCTGGCCAACGGCCGGACGCTCAGCTTCTTCCAGAAGGCCCTCGGCTGATGCGCGCCATCCGCTTTTCCCGCACCGGCGGTCCCGAGGTCCTGGACTCCGTGGAGGTCGAGACGCCAAAGCCGGGCCCCGGGCAGATCCTGATCCGCCACGCCGCCATCGGGCTCAACTTCATCGACACCTATCATCGCAGCGGGCTTTATCCGGTGAAGCTCCCCTGCACGCCGGGCGGAGAGGCGGCCGGAGAGGTCGAAGCGGTGGGCGAAGGAGTCACCCGGTTCAAGACCGGCGATACGGTCGCCTACGTCGGCGGTTTCGGCGCCTACGCCGAGTTCAACGTCGTCGCCGAGAACCGTGCGGTCGCCGTGCCGGCGAGCCTGGGCCCGGTCGCGGGCGCCGCCGCCCTGTTGAAGGGCATGACCGTCGAATTCCTGTTGCGCCGCTGCTATTCGGTCAAGCCTGGCGAGACGATCCTGGTCCACGCGGCGGCCGGCGGTGTCGGCCAGATCATGGTGCAGTGGGCCAAGGCGCTCGGCGCGAAGGTAATTGCGACCGTTGGATCCGAAGACAAGGCGGCCCGGGCGCGCCAACTCGGCGCGGACCACTGCATCCTCTATCGCCAGCAGGACGTGGCCGTCGAGGTGAAGCGCATCACGTCCGGACAGGGCGTGCCGGTGGCATACGATTCGGTCGGCAAGGACACCTTCGAGGGCACGCTCGGCAGCCTCGCCCGGCGCGGGTTGTTCGTCAGTTTCGGCAACGCGTCCGGGCCACCGGCGCCCGTTCCGCCCGGACGACTGGCGCAGGCCGGTTCGCTCTACCTCACGCGACCCACCCTGTTCGACTACATCGCCACGCCGCAGGAACTCGATGCCAGCGCCGCCGCCCTATGGGAGGTCATGGGCTCTGGTCAGGTCAGGGTGCAGGTGGGCCAAACCTTCCCCCTGGCCGACGCGCGGCTGGCGCACGAGGCTCTGGAAGCCCGCGCGACGATAGGCGCCAGTTTGCTGATTCCGTGACTGCGCTGTTTCACGTGAAACACAAGTTGGACCGGTAGGGCCGACCAAGTCCCGGGTCGGCCCTGGCCCTACGTGTTCATCGAGGAGAAGAATTCCTCGTTCGTCTTGGCGTTGCGGAGCTTGTCGAGCAGGAACTCGATGGCGTCCTGGGCGCCCATCGGGCCGAGGATGCGGCGCAGGATGTAGGTCTTGGTCAAGTGTTCCTTGGGCGTGATCAGCTCCTCCTTGCGGGTGCCGGACTTGATCACGTCGATGGCCGGATAGACCCGCTTGTCGGCGACCTTGCGGTCGAGCACGATTTCCGAATTGCCGGTGCCCTTGAACTCCTCGAAGATCACCTCGTCCATCCGGCTGCCGGTGTCGATCAGCGCGGTGGCGATGATCGTCAGGGAGCCGCCCTCCTCGATGTTCCGCGCCGCGCCGAAGAACCGCTTGGGGCGCTGCAGGGCGTTGGCGTCGACGCCGCCGGTCAGCACCTTGCCGGAGGACGGCACCACGGTGTTGTAGGCGCGGCCGAGGCGGGTGACGCTGTCCAGCAGGATCACCACGTCGCGTTTGTGCTCCACCAGGCGCTTGGCTTTTTCTATAACCATTTCAGCAACTTGCACGTGGCGTGTGGCCGGCTCGTCGAAGGTCGAGGAGATCACTTCGCCCTTCACGGTGCGCTGCATGTCGGTGACTTCTTCGGGACGTTCGTCGATCAGCAGGACGATCAGGTAGCACTCGGGATGGTTGGTCTCGATGGACTTGGCGATGTTCTGCAGCATCACCGTCTTGCCGACCCGCGGCGGGGCGGTGATCAGGCAGCGCTGGCCCTTGCCCAGCGGGGCGACGATGTCGATGACCCGCCCGGAGCGGTCCTTCAACGTCGGATCGTCGATTTCCATGCGCAGGCGCTCGTCGGGATAGAGCGGCGTCAGGTTGTCGAACAGCACCTTGTGGCGGACGTTCTCGGGATTCTCGAAATTGGTCAGGTCGACCTTCACCAGGGCGAAATAGCGCTCGCCCTCGCGCGGCGCGCGGATGGCGCCGTCGACGGAGTCGCCGGTCCGCAGGCCGAACTTCCGGATCTGCGAGGGGCTGACGTAGATGTCGTCGGGACCCGGCAGGTAGTTGGCTTCCGGCGAGCGCAGGAAGCCGAAGCCGTCCTGCACCACTTCCAGGGTGCCGGAGCCGGAAATCTCCACACCTTCCTCGGCCAGCACCTTGAGGATCGCGAACATGATGTCCTGCTTGCGCATGGAATTCACGTTCTCGATCTCGAAGATCTCAGCAAAGGCCAGCAGATCCGCCGGGGCCTTGTCCTTCAATTCCTGAAGGCTCATTCGCGTGAGGCCCATCGAGGCGATGGTGTTGGCCACCTCGGACGGCTCATCCGGCTCCGATGACGCTTCCACCGTGTCGGCCGGCGTCTCGTCCACCGCCGGCGCGACCATCGGATCGGTGGCGGGGGTGTCGTCTGTCGGGGTTTCGTGTTCGTCTTGCATTCAATTCACTCGTGTTCGCCCGCGGACCGGACGGACTCCGGGCGCGGGCTGCCAGCTGATGTGGGCGCAGTGGGCGCCGATGGGATTCGCTTCGTGGGGGCCGAACCGCGTCCCGCGTCGATGCGCGGAAGGGCCGGAATAAGGCGGGGCGCGCCCTTGTCGGGGGCGCGTGCGCTGATCGGAACCACGAACGCGCCGGCCGGTCAAGCGTGGCGGCCGTGGCCAGCCGCCGCATAGGCCTCACCAGAATTTGAATTCCAGCGTCACGGCCAGGACCATGACCACCGCGGCCAGGAACGGCAGTTCGTTGGTGGCGCGCCAGAACTTGGCGCTCTTCGGCCGCTCTCCGGCGGCGATCCGGCGGCGGGCTTTCGACAGAAAGCCGTGCCAGGCGCTCAGGAAGACGATGCCGGCGATCTTCACGACCATCCAGGTCTGCAGCAGGAAGCCCCAGCCGAGGCGCTGGGTCCCGTCGACCCAGATCAGACCCAGGCCGAAGATGAAGGTCAGCGTCATCGCCGGGTTGATGATGATCCGCAGCAGCTTCAGCTCCCAGACCTTGAAATGGGCGTCGAACTCGCTGCCGGGCGGCGCCGTCTCGGTGTGGTAGGCGAACAGGCGGGGCAGGTACATCATGCCGCTCATCCAGGCGATCACCGAGATGATGTGCAGCCCGCGCAGCAGGTCATACCAGTCCATCTAGGCCGCCCTCCCGATCCGAAGCGCGCATTTCGCATGACCGGCCGGGCAGCGCCACGGCCCGTGCGGCGCGGCGCCGGCCGGGCGATCGGCCGCCTCCAGCACGGCGCGGGCCAGTTCGTCGATGAAGACCGCCTGGACGCCTGGCGTCGCGGCCCGCAGATAGGGCGAGCAGCCCACCGTCTGCGCCAACCTCGCGTAGTCGTGGTCCAGCTCCACCAGGGTCTCAACGTGCTCGGAGACGAAGGCGATGGGGGCGACCAGCACGCCCTTGTGCTCCCCACCGGCGCGGCGGATCTCGTCGTCGGTGGAGGGCGCCAACCATTGCAGCCGGCCGACGCGGCTTTGGAAACAGACCCGCCAGTCGCCCAGCTCCGGCAGTTGCGCGGCGATCGCCGCCGCCGTCGCCTCGATCTGGGCGCGGTAGGGATCACCGCCGTCGACGATGTTCTGCGGCAGGCCATGGGCGGAAAACAGGAGCCGCACCCCCGCCGGCCGGCCCGCAGCTTCCCACACCTCGCGGATCGCCAGGGCGTGGGCGGCGACCAGGCCGCTGGCCGTGGGGTAGCAGCAGACCGCACGCGAGCGGCCCGGACCCTTGTAGACCCCGAGCCAGTCCTTCAGCGACGAGCCCGTGGTGGTCGTGGAATAGTGCGGATAGAGCGGCAGAAGGACGATCTCGTCCGGCCGGAACGCCGCGACCGCCGCGGCGGTCTCCTTCGCGAACGGCTTCCAATAGCGCATGGCGATGAAGCAGCGGGCTTCCACGTCCGCCGCGCGCCCCTTCAGCGCCGTCTCCAGCGCCCGAGCCTGAGCGCCCGTCTCCGCCAGCAGGGGCGAGGCGCCGCCCATGATCGCATAGTTGGCCTGGGCGACCTTTTCCCGCCTCGCCGAGATCAGCGCCGCCAGGGGCAGGCGCGCGACAGTGGGCAGGGTGATGATGGCGGGGTCACGGAACAGGTTGAAAAGAAACGGCTTTACGGCCTTCAAGCTGTCCGGGCCACCCAGGTTGAACAGAACGACGGCGAGCTTGGTCACGCCGTCGCCATGGCCTTCACCCGCGTTCCCGTCACCCGTTCCACCACCTGGGCGATATGGGCGATGGGCGTATCGGGCATCACCCCGTGGCCGAGGTTGAAGATGTAGGGACCGCCGCCCCATTGGTCGAGCAGCGCATCGACCCGGGCGTCCAGCGCCGGCCCGCCGACCCGCAGCAGCAGGTTGTCGAGCGCGCCCTGAATGGTCTTGCCGCCCGCCTGCAGCCGGCGGCCAAGCTCGGCGCTGGCCTGGGAGTCGAGCGCCACGCCCTCCACCGGCACAGTCCCGGCGTAGGTCTCCACCAGGGCGCCGGCGCCGCGCGGGAAGCCGATGAACGGGGCCGTGACCCCGGCGGCGCGCACCTGCTCGACGATGGCCCTATGCGGCCGGATGACGATGCGTTCGAAGATGTCCTCGGCCAGGCCCTCGGCCCAGCTCTCGAAGATTTTCAGCGCCTGGGCGCCCGCCTTCGCCTGCATGATCAGGTAGCGCGCGGTGGAGTCCGCCAGCACCTCCAGCAGGGCGTCGAGCTTCTGTGGATGCTCATAGGCGAAGGTCCGCGCCGCCGAGCGGTCGGAGCCGCGGCCTTCGATCATATAGGTGGCCACCGTCCAGGGCCCGCCGGCAAAGCCGATCAGCGCCCGCTCCGGCTCCAGCTCGGCGCGCACGCGGCCCAGGGTCTCGCCGACCGCCGACAGCCGCCCGGTAGAGGCCTCCACCTGGTCGGCCAGCCGCGCGATGTCGGGCAAGGCGCCCAGCCTCGGCCCTTCGCCCGCCTCGAACCACACTTCCTGGCCGAGCGCGCGGGGAATCAGCAGGATGTCGGCGAACACAATGGCGGCGTCCATCGGAAAGCGCCGCATGGGCTGCAACGTCGCCTCGGCGGCCATCTCCGGATTGTGGCAGAAGGCGATGAAGTCCGTCGCCCGGGCCCGAAGCTCGCGATATTCCGGCAATGATCGCCCCGCCTGGCGCATGAACCAGATCGGCGGCCGGTCTAGGGTCTCGCCGCTGAGGGCGCGCAGAAGCCGCGGGGTCTCGCTCATGAGCGGTCTTAAACCGCCTCTGGCCTGAACTCTCAAGCCCAGGACCCGGCTCGCAATCCCGCCTGCCCTTCTTCCTTCAATCTAAGAGTCTAGAAAAAGGATTGGGGAGGTAACGGTAGGGCCTGTCGAGGGCGTGGACAAAACCCGCCTAGCCCTGGCCGGAAGGCCGTTCTCCCCAGGCTATCCGGCGCCCGCCGTCCCATCGCCAGCCCTGCTGTGGATTGCGGGGATGACCGGCCAAGCCATTTGAGACCCTTAAGGTTTCGTTAAGACTTTCGCGGGCCGTCCGGCGGCGCCGAACAGGTTCATCCCGTCCTGTCGACAACCGCGGCGGCAGGCGTTCCAGCCTCACCGAGCATGTGCGTTAACGAGACGTAAACGGCCCCTTTCATCCCGCCCATACATGGGGACCGGCCGGGGCCCCTCGACGCACACGATCTATCCCCATTCGCCCCGGCGTTCGCTAAGAGTGCTCCACAGGAATCGTCCCCAGGCTTTTTCGCCTGATCACCGACAGGGCCCCGCCGTGACCACGCCAGCGCCTAGGCTCGCCACCTATTTCCACGTCCACCTGGTGTCCGATTCCACCGGCGAGACGCTGAACGCCATGGCGCGCGCGGTTTGCGCCCGCTTCGACAACGTCCTGCCGATCGAGCACATCTACGCCCTGGTCCGCTCGCAGCGGCAGCTCGACCGCGCCCTGGGCGACATCGAAGAGGCGCCGGGAGTGGTCATCCACACCATCGTCGACGACCGGCTGCGCCAGATGCTCGAGGAAGGCTGCCGGCGCCTCGACATGCCGTGCATTCCGGCGCTCGATCCGCTGGTCTCCGCCATGTCGCGCTACCTGGGCTATGCGACCACCAGCCGGGTCGGCGCCCACCTGCGGCTCGACAACGACTATTTCAACCGCATGGACGCCCTCAACTACGCCATCGGCCACGACGACGGCCAGGGCGGCCAGGACCTCGAACAGGCCGACGTCATCCTGGTCGGGGTGTCGCGGACCTCGAAAACCCCGACGTGCATCTACCTGGCGCATCGCGGCGTGCGCGCCGGCAATGTGCCCCTGGTGCCGGGCCGGCCGCCGCCGGAGAGGCTGTTCGACCTCAAGACCACGCTGGTGGTCGGCCTGAGCATTTCGCCCGACCGGCTGATCCAGATCCGCCGCAACCGCCTGCTCAGTCTCAAGGAGAACCGCGAATCCACCTACATCGACGTGGATGCGGTGCGCGACGAGATCGTTCAGGCCCGGCGGCTCTATGAACGCCAGGGATGGCCGGTGATCGACGTGACCCGCCGCTCCGTCGAGGAGACCGCCGCGGCGGTGCTTAACCTGTTGCACGGCGGCCATGGCCAGGTGGAGGTGCTGGGGTGACCGGCCGCCTGGTCCTCGCTTCGAAGAGCGCGGCGCGGCGCGCCGTGCTGGAAGGCGCCGGCGTGCCGTTCGAGGCCGTCGGGTCAGGCGTCGACGAAGAGGCTGCGAAGTCCGGCCTCCTGGCCCGGCGCGCGACGCCGCAGCAAGTGGCCGAGGCGCTGGCTGAGGACAAGGCCCTGGCGGTGTCGGCCGGCCGGCCGGAGCTGGTGGTCGGCGCCGACCAGACCCTGGAGTTTCAGGGCCGGCTCTACGACAAGGCCGAGACGATCGACGACGCGCGCGAGCGCCTGAGGACCTTGCGCGGCAAACCGCATAGGCTGCACTCGGCCGTGGTGGTCGCCCAGGGCGGCGCCGTCGTCTGGCGCGAGACCCGCAGCGCGACCCTGACCATGCGGGATTTCTCCGACGACTTCCTGGACGGCTACCTGGCCGCGGAAGGCGAGGCGGCGCTGGGCTCGGTCGGCTGCTATCGCCTGGAGGGTCCCGGCGTGCAGTTGTTCTCGAAGATCGAGGGCGACTATTTCACCATCCTGGGCCTGCCGCTGATAGGCCTGCTGGACCTGTTGCGCAGCCGAGGCGTTCTGCGCCCATGACCAGACCTATCACCGGCGCCACCGCCGTCGCCGGCGTCGCCGGTTCCCCCATCGCCCATTCGCTGAGCCCCCTGATCCACAACGCCTGGATCGCGGCGGCCGAGATCGACGCAGTCTATGTCGCCTTCGCGCCGCCGCCCGACCGCTTCAGCCATTTCGCAGAAGGCCTCCGGGGCGGGGCGATCCGAGGGCTGAACGTCACCCTGCCCTTCAAGGAGGCCGCGCTGAGCGTCGCCCACGAGATCGGCCAACGGGCCGAACTGGCCGGGGCCGCCAACCTGCTGATCTTCAACGAGGACGGCTCGATCACCGCGGACAATGTCGATGGCCTGGGACTGCTCAGCGCGCTTGCCTTCCAGGCGCCGGGCTTCGATCCGCAGGCCGGGCCGGCGGTCATCGTGGGCGCCGGCGGCGCGGCGCGCGGCGGCGCGGCGGCGCTGGTGATGGCCGGCGCGCCGGAGGTCCGCATCGTCAATCGCACCCTGGCCCGCGCCGAAATGGTGGCCGGCGCCGTGGGGGGTCATAGCCGCGCCTATCCGCTGGACGAGGCGGCCAAGGCGTTCGACGGCGCCAATGTGGTGATCAACGCCACCTCGGCCGGCGTCGCCAGCGAGGACGCGCTCAACCTGCCGCTGGAGGCGACCCCGGCCGATGCGGTGCTGATGGACATGACCTACAAGCCGCTGCTGACGCCCTTCCTCTCGCGCGCCCGGATGCTCGGCCGCCGCACGGTGGACGGGCTGGAGATGCTGGTCCGGCAGGCCGGGCCCTCCTTCGAGGCCTTCTATGGCCGGGTGCCTCCCGCCGAGGTCGACGTGCGCGCCCTGTGCATCGCTGCGCTGGAGGCCAGGCCCTCGTGATCCTCATCGGCCTCACCGGCTCCATCGGGATGGGCAAGTCGACCACGGCGGCGATGTTCCGCGACGCCGGCGTGCCGGTCTACGACGCCGACGCCGCGGTCGGCCGGCTCTACGACCAGGGTGGCGCGGCGGTCGGGCCGGTGGGCGAGGCCTTTCCGGGCGCGGTCAAGGATGGCCGCGTCGACCGTGAGGCGTTGCGCCAGGCGGTGCTGGGCGACCCCGAGGCGTTGAAGCGCCTCAACGCGATCGTCCATCCGCTGGTCGGCGAGGATCGGCTGGGGTTCTTCGCCGAGGCCGAGACGCAGGGCGCCGACCTGGTCGTGCTGGACATCCCGCTGCTGTTCGAGACCGGCGGCCACCTCAACGTCGACGCTGTCGTGGTGGCGAGCGCGTCCGCCGACCTGCAGCGCGACCGGGTGCTCGCGCGGCCCGGCATGACGCCCGCGCGCCTCGACGCCATCCTCGCCCAGCAGATGGCCGACGCCGAAAAACGCGCCGGCGCCCACTTCGTGGTCGACACCTCGCACGGCCTGGAGCCCGCCCGCGCGCAGGTCGCCGAGATCATCGCCATCCTGCGCGATCCACAGAAGAGGCCGCCCCGCGACCGCGCGGCCGGTTGAACCGGCCCCCCGAAACGCGTCATGAAGGACCATGGCGCGCGAAATCGTCCTGGACACCGAGACCACCGGCTTCGAACCCTCCATGGGGCATCGAATGGTGGAGATCGCCTGCCTGGAGATCGACGACTTCGTGCCAACCGGCCGAAGCTTCCACACCTACATCGACCCCTGCCGCGACATGCCGCCGGACGCGGAACGGGTGCATGGGCTCTCCGGCGCGTTCCTGAAGGGCAAGCCCAGGTTCGAGCATCCCGAGGTGGTGGACGCCTTCCTGGAGTTCATCGGCGAGGCTCCGCTGATCGCCCACAACGCCGGCTTCGACCGGACGTTCATCAATCACGAGCTGGGCGTCATCAATCGCCACCCCCTGCACGAGGCCCGCTGGGTGGACACGCTGGCGCTCGCCCGGGTGCGGTTTCCGGGGATGCACAACTCGCTCGACGCGCTGTGCAAACGCTTCAAGATCTCGCTCTCGGAGCGGGAAAAGCACGGCGCCCTTGTCGACGCCAAGCTGCTGGCCGCGGTCTACCTGGAGCTGAAGGGCGGCCGAGAGCGCCGGCTCGAACTCACCACCGCGGCCATGGTCACGGCGGTGGCGGCCGCGACGCGCAACGCCTACGGCGTGCGGCCACGCCCCCTGCAGCCGCGCTCCACCGAAGAGGAGCGCCAGATCCACGCCAGCTTCATCCGCGACGTTGTGAAGAGCGACGCGCTGTGGAAGACGTTCGACGCGTGATCTCCCTCCCCATTTTTGGGGCTAGGCAGAGGGCAGCTCGACCCTCAGGCGTGGCCGACTTGCTGGTCTTCCTGGGCTTTGCGGGTCTGGTAGACGCCGGCGAAGTCGATGGGGTCGAGCAGGAAGGGCGGATAGCCGCCGTTCGAGGTCACCTCGGCGATGATCTGGCGCGCGAACGGGAAGAGGTAGCGCGGGCATTCTATCAGCAGCACCGGCTCCATGTCCTCGGCGCTGACGCCGCCGATCTGGAACACCCCGCCGTAAAGCAACTCGACCATGAAGATCGGGCCGTCGTCGCGGTTGGCCTTGGCGGAGAGCTTCAGGTCGACCTCGAAATAGCCGTCCTCGCGGCTGCGAGCGTTCATCTCGACGCCCAGGTCGATCTGCGGCTGGGCCGCGCCGCCACGCAGGGAATCCGGCGCCCGCGGGTTCTCGAACGACAGGTCGCGGATGAACTGCGCCAGGATGCGGATGCCGGGGCCTTCGGCGGCCGGAGCGGTGTCGGGCGTGTCGGCGCCGGCGTCGGTATCGGTCATAATTCGACTTAAATCCGTAATGAAACCACGAAGGGTTCGCGTCTTGTAGGGCGGCCGGGCTATCATGCGCCCCCCAGCGATGCAACGGCGCCCCTGACGAGGGCGTTGCATCGGTTTACATTGACGCCCACCTATATGGGCGGACCTCCTGAATGGCGCATCGTTGAAAGTGCTCGAGCTGATCATCTTCGCCGGCCTGGCGGCCATCGTGCTCTACCAGCTCTATGCGGTGCTGGGCCGGCGCGTCGGCCGGCAACCGGAGGATTCGGCGTCCGTCCCGACCACCGCCGGAGCGGTCGATCGTGGCCCTGACGGCCAGCAGCCGCTCACCGAGGACGGCGTGGCGCTCACCGGCCTGGCCGCGGTCAAGGCCAAGGACCCGGCCTTCGACGTGGGCCGCTTCCTCGGCGGGGCCAAGAGCGCCTACGAGATGATCGTCACGGCTTTCGCGGCCGGTGATCGCGCGCAGCTGCGCAACCTGTTGGCGCCGCCGGTGATGGCCGGCTTCGACACAGCCATCGCGGCCCGTGAGGCGGAGAGCCGCACGGAGACCGTCGAGTTCCTGCACCCGCCCCGCGCCGACCTGGAAAAGGCCGAGGTGGTGGGCGTGGACCTGGCGCGGGTGACGGTGCGCTTCCTGGCCGAGTTCCGCAGCCGCACCAAGGGCCCGGAGGGCGAGGGCGTTGAGGACCGGCGCACCGCCGAGCTCTGGACCTTCGAGCGCCGCCTGAAAAGCCGCGACCCCAACTGGATGCTGACCCACGTCGACGCCGCGGAGGCTTAGAAGCCCCGTGCAGCTGCGCGTCCTCGGCGTGGCGTTCGCCGCGCTCAGCCTGGCCGCCTGCGCCACCGCCCCGCCTGCGCCCCGCCCCTACGCGCCGTCGCGCGTGTGGCATCCGGCGCGCCCAGAGGAGCCCTCGGCGGTGAGCGAACGCGTCCTGCCGCTCACCGCCCTGCCAGGCTGGGAGGCGGAGGACCACGCCGCGGCGCTGGCCGCGTTCCGCGAAACCTGCGGCGCGGCCCGCGATCCGGCCATGGCGCAGGCCTGCCGCAGCGCGCGGGCCATCGGGCCGCTGGACCGGGACCACTCGCGGCGTTTCTTCGAGGCCAGCTTCCACGCCGAGCGCCTGCCGGGCGAAGGCGTGCTCACCGCCTATTTCTCCCCCGAGTATCCGGCGCGCCACCAGCCGGCGGGGGACTTCAGCGCACCGCTGCGCGCCAAGCCGGCCGATCTGCGGATGGTCGACGCCGGAACCTTCGACCCCAGCCAGTCTGGCCGCCAGACCGCCGCCCGCGACACCGGCGACGGGCGCCTCACGCCCTACCCGGACCGGACCACGATCGAGGCGTCCGCGCCGGAACATGCGCTGGCCTGGATGCGGCCGGAGGACCTGTTCTTCCTGCAGATCCAGGGCTCGGGCGTGCTGACGTTCGAGGACGGCCGGCGGCTGAAGGCGGTCTACGCCGCCAACAACGGCTGGCCCTTCCTCGGCATCGCCAACCCCATGCGCAACCGCGGCCTGCTGGCGGGGGACAACACCTCGGCCGACGCGATCCGCGCCTGGCTGGCCGACCACCGCGGGCCGGAGGCGCAGGCGATCATGCAGCTCGATCCGCGCTACGCCTTCTTCAGCCTGGCGGCGGACGACGGCCGCCAGCCCGTGGGGACGGCCAACCTGCCGCTGCCGGCCGGCCGGGCGCTGGCCGTGGATCCGGCCTATCACCCGATGGGCGAGCTGCTCTGGATCGACGCCACCGCGCCGCGCCTTAACGGCGCCTTCCCGGTCTATCGGCGGCTGGCCATGGCGTTGGATACCGGCGGGGCGATCAAGGGCGAGGTCCGCGCCGACCTCTATCTGGGGATCGGCCCCGCCGCGGGGGCGGAAGCCGGCCGGGTGCGCCACACGCTTCGCCTCTATCGCCTGGTCCCGAAGGACGCTGCCGGGTGAAGCGACCGCTGAAGCCGGAGGAGCGGCAGATCTGGGGCATGGTCGCCGCGACCGTCCATCCGCTGCCCGGCCGGGGCACGCCCACCCCCTCGCAAGAGGCGGCCAGGACAGAGACCGCCGCGCGCATCGCGCCGCCGAAGCCGCCGGCGCGGGCCGCGAAAGTCCGCGAAGGTCTCGACGGCATCGAGCCCAATCGCCGCCATCGCATCGCCAAGGAGCGGGAGGACATCGGCGCTAGACTTGACCTGCACGGCATGGACCAGGCGCGCGCCCGGGCCGTGCTCGACGCCTTCCTGACCGGGGCCTGGAACGAAGGCTGGCGCGCGGTGCTGGTGATCACCGGCAAGGGCGTGCGGGGCGACGGGATCCTCAAGCGCCGGGCGCCGGAGTGGCTGGCCGCGCCGCACCTGGCCCACATTGTCGCCGGCATCTCCGACGCCGCCCGCCACCACGGCGGCGAAGGCGCGCTCTACGTGGCGCTGAAGCGCAAGCCGCGTAGGTAACGGCTCAGGAGCGGCGCGACGCCTTCTCGTCCAGTCCGGATGTTCCTTCGCGGGCTTCAAGCCGGGCGGCGACCTCGTCCAGCGAGACGCCCGCCGCGGCCAGCACCACCAGCCAGTGGTAGATCAGGTCGGCGCTTTCGGCGGCCAGCGCGGCCTTGTCGGCCTGGGCGGCGGCGATCACCGCCTCGACGGCTTCCTCGCCGAGCTTCTTGGCGGCGAGCGCGGGGTCGGCGAGCAGCCTCGCGGTGTAGGACGCGGCCGGGTCGCCGCCCTGGCGGCTTTCGATCACGGCGGCGAGGCGGGCGAGGACATCTGCGAAGCGGCTCATGCGGCGGGCTCTGTCTGGCGGACCGGGATGCCCGCTGTGGCCATGGCCTGCTTCACCTCGCCGATCGACACCTCGCCGAAGTGGAAGATCGAGGCGGCCAGCACCGCGTCGGCGCCGCCCTTCGTCACCGCGTCCACCATGTGCAAGGCGTTTCCCGCCCCGCCTGAGGCGATCACCGGCACGGAGACCGCCGCGCTCACGGCCTTCAGCAGGTCGAGGTCGTAGCCGGTCTTGGCCCCGTCGCGGTCCATGGAGGTCAGCAGGATTTCGCCTGCCCCCCGCGAGACCGCCTCGGCGGCGTAGTCCACGACATCGAGGCCGGTGTCGGTGCGCCCGCCGTAGGTGAAGACCCGCCACTGGTCGCCGCCATTTTTGTTGTTGGCGCGCTTGGCGTCGATGGCGACCACGGTGGCCTGGCTGCCGAAGGCGTCGGCGCATCCGGCGATCAGGTCGCGGTTCTCCACCGCGGCGGTGTTGATCGAAATCTTGTCGGCGCCGGCCAGCAGCAGGCGGCGCGCGTCCTCCACCTGGCGGATGCCGCCGCCCACCGAGAGCGGCATGAAGCAGACGTCGGCGGTGCGGGCCACCACATCGAGGATGGTCCCGCGGTGCTCGTGGCTGGCGGTGATGTCGAGGAACATCAGCTCGTCGGCGCCGGCGGCGTCATAGGCGCGCGCCTGCTCCACCGGATCGCCGGCGTCGCGCAGGCTGACGAACTGCACGCCCTTCACCACCCGGCCGTCCTTGACGTCCAGGCAGGGGATGACGCGGACCTTCAGCATCAGGCCGCAGCCTTCAGCGCGGCGCCAGGAACGATGGCGCCGTTGTAGAGCGCGCGGCCCAGGACGGCGCCGGCGATCTGCGTCCCCTCGCGGGCTTTCAGGCGGACGATGTCGTCGACGGTGGCCAGGCCTCCGGCGGCGATCACCGGGATCGCCACCGCGTCGGCGATGGCGCCGAACGCCTCGACGTCGAAGCCCATGACCGTGCCGTCGCGGTCGATGTCGGTGATGATCAGGGCGCTGACGCCCACGTCCTCAAAGCGCTTGGCCACGGTGATCGCCGCAAGGTCGCTGTCCTGCGTCCAGCCCTGCACCGCGACCTTGCCCTTGCGGACGTCGACGCTGACGGCGATCTGCTCGGGCCAGAGTTTCGCCGCCTCGCGCACGATCTCCGGCTCGCGCACGGCGACGGTGCCCAGGATCACGCGGGAGACGCCGGCCTCGATCCAGCCTTCGATGTCGGCCAGCCTGCGGATGCCGCCGCCCAGCTGCACCGGCACCGAGACGGCGCTCAGGATGTCCTCGACCGCCGCGTGGTTCACCGCCTTGCCGGAGACGGCGCCGTTCAGGTCCACCACATGGATCCAGTGGAAGCCGCCGTCGGCCCACGCGCGCGCCTGGTCGGCGGGCGAGGTGTTGAACACCGTGGCGGTGGCTAGGTCGCCGTGCACGACCCGCACGCACTGGCCGTCCTTCAGGTCGATGGCCGGATAGAGGATCACGGTCGCCACTCCAGGAAGCGGGCGAGAAGGGCAAGGCCGACGCCTTGCGACTTCTCCGGGTGGAACTGCACGCCGGCCACATTGCCGCGCGCCACGGCGGCGGGGAAGCGTCCGCCGTGGTCCACATAGGCCGCCACGTCGTCTTCGTCCTTCGGGAAAAAGGCGAAGGAGTGGGTGAAATAGACGGTCTGCCCGTCATTCAGGCCGGCGAAGACCGGGTGGTCGGCGACCCCGGTCAGGCCGTTCCAGCCCATGTGCGGAATCTTGATGGCGGGATCGTCGGTCGCGAGCTTGCGCACATCGCCGGAGATCCAGTCGAGTCCTGGGGCCTCGCCGAATTCCAGTCCCCGCGAGGCCAGCAGCTGCATCCCGACGCAGATGCCCAGGAACGGCGCACCCTTGCCGTGGACCGCCTCGGTCAGGGCCTCGACGACGCCCGGCCGCGCTTCGAGGGCCGCCATGCAGGCCGCAAAGGCGCCGACCCCCGGCAGCACGATGCGGTCGGCGGCGGCGATCGCGTCGGGGTCGTCGGTGACCACGATCTCGTGCGTCCCGTCCGCGGCGCGGATCAGGGCCTTTTCGGCCGAGCGAAGGTTGCCCGACCCGTAGTTGATCAGGGCGACGCTCTGCATCAGGGGGGATCCTAGAGCACGCCCTTGGTGGATGGGGCCTGGCCGTGGGTCTTGGGATCCAGCTCGACGGCGTGGCGCAGCGCGCGCGCCAGGGCCTTGAAGCCGCTCTCGGCGATGTGATGCGAGTTGGTCCCGTAGAGGGTCTCGAGGTGCACGCAGGCCCCGCAGTTCATGGCGAAGGCGTGGTGGAACTCCTTGAACAGCTCGGTGTCCATGTCGCCGACCCTGGGCGTCTTGAAGTCGACCTTCCAGATCAGGTAGGGCCGGTTGGAAAGGTCGATGGCCGCCCGCGTCAGGGTCTCGTCCATGGGGATGTAGGCGTGGCCGAACCGGCGCACGCCCTTGAAGCCGTCCAGCGCCTGGTGGAAGGCCTGGCCCAGCACGATGCCGGTGTCCTCCACCGTGTGGTGCATGTCGATGTGCAGGTCGCCCTGGGTCTCGATGGTCGCGTCGAACCCGCCGTGACGGATGAAGCTCTCCAGCATGTGGTCGAAGAAGCCGATGCCGGTCGTAACCTTGGACTCGCCCGAGCCGTCCAGATCGAGGACGATCCGGATCTGGGTCTCCTTGGTGTTGCGGACAACCTCCCCTTTTCGGGTCATTGCTGGGCGGCCCATCTAGAGTCCCTTTTCCGCGGCCAGCGCCTGCAGCGAGACCTGCGGGCGCGGACCGTAGTGCGAGATCACCTCGGCCGCGGCCAGCGAGCCCAGCCGGCCGCACTCTGGCAGCGAGCGGCCGCGCGCGAGGCCGAACATGAACCCGGCCGCGTATTGGTCGCCGGCGCCGGTGGTGTCCACGACTTTCTCCACCGGGAAGGCCGGAACCGACCAGGTCTCGGCGTTGGCGGCGATGGTCGAGCCGGCCTCGCCGCGGGTGACGGCGGCGAGCTGGGCGCGCGCGGTGATCTCGCGCATCGCCTCGTCGAAGTCGTCGGTCTGGAACAGAGACTTGATCTCCACCTCGTTAGCGAACACCAGATCCACCTGGCTCTCGATGAAGGCCAGCAGGCCGGCGCGGTGGCGGTCCACCACGAAGCCGTCGGACAGCGTCAGGGCCAGCATCCGGCCGGACGCGCGCGCCAGGGCCGCGGCCTTGGCGAAGGCGCGCCGCGCGGCTTCCGCGTCGAACAGATAGCCTTCCAGGTAGACGATCTTCGCCCCCTCGATGACCGCGGGAATCACGTCAACGTCGGTGAACGCCACCGAGGCCCCCAGGAAGGTGCACATGGTGCGCTGGCCGTCGGGGGTGACGTTGATCATCGAGACCGCGGTAGCCGGCCCGCCGACCAGGGGCGCCGGATCGAAGTGGGCGCCGATGGCCCGCATCTCCCGGGTGAAGGTCGCGCCCAGCGCGTCGTCGGCGACCTTGCCCAGGTAGGCCGCCCTGCCGCCGAAGCTCGCCACGCCGGCGACCGTGTTGCCGGCCGAGCCGCCGGAGGTCTCCACGCCCTTGGCCATCTTGCCGTAGAGCGACGCGGAACGCTCGGCGTCGACCAGCATCATGGCGCCCTTGTCCAGGCTGTTGGCCGCCAGGAAGGCGTCGTCCGCCGGGGCGATCACGTCGACGATTGCGTTGCCGATCGCGGCGACGTCGTAGAGGTCTGGCATGTTTGGGCTTTCAGGTGGCGACGACGAGGGCGGGCTTAGCGAAATTGGAGCCCGGCGGCAAACCGCCGGTTCCTGCCTTGCCGGCCGAATGGCGTCACCCGATTGCCGCGCCTGACGCCGGACATCTAGCTGCTGCGGCGCGAGTTCGCCTCTGAGGGGAATCGGGTTGGTTAACCGCGCCTTTGGGCTACGGATAACGCAGGTGGATAATAAATCCATAAGGCCGACCGCCGCTGTGGCGGGGCGCTCTCAGCTTTTTGTATTTTTGGGGTTTTCGAATGACCAGGTCAGTTCTCATCGGCGCTTTGGCGTCGGCCACGGTTGCGTTGGCGTCCGCGGCTCAAGCACAAACGATCACCAACCTTTCTTCCCAAGGCTGGACGAGCCCGGCAAGCGAGGATACCGGCGGCGGCTCTGCAGCCATCACGACCACCGCCCCGCGTAGCGGCAACGGTTCTCTGGAACTTGGCGGCGATCGCGTCCGCGTCGAGCTCAACGACATGTATGCGGCGCCGAGCGCCAGCAACAATCTGGGCACGCTCAGCCAGTGGACCGATCTGGGCATGGAGTACAAGATCGCCCTCGACTCGACGACCAGCATCAGCCCGTTTGCTGGACCCGCGCTTCGCATCGACACTTGGAGCGGTGGGGTCAAGACGGAATTCGTCTGGGAGCAGGCCTACCAGAATACCGGCTATAGCAACGTGGCGGCGATCGGCGATTGGAACACGGTCGCCGCGGGGGGCAATTTCTACATCGCTCACGGCAGCGAGCTCGACAACATGTCGCTCGCGGATTGGGTTTCTGGCGGGCGCGCCAGCGGCGATGCCATCGTGACCTCCATCAATGTCGGTCTCGGCAGCGGCATTTCGGGCGGCGGGACACATCCGCACGAGTTCGTGGACAATATCAGCGGCGACGGCCACGACTTCAATTTTGAGGTCGCGACCGCCGGCGGCGTCCCCGAGCCCGCGAGCTGGACCCTGATGATCGTCGGCTTCGCCGGCATCGGCGGCGGCCTGCGGCGTTCGCGCAAGGGCGCGGCCGCGGCGACCGCCTGATCTGATCGAACGTAGCACGACCGGGAGACCGCCTTCGGGCGGTCTCTCTATTTTGGGCTCAGGCGGCGGCCCAGGCGCGGGGGTCGAGCGCCTCGGGATGGTCGTTCAGCGCCATCTCGTCCCAGTCGAGGTCCGGCGGCGGGCTCATGGCGGCGGCCACGACGGCCGACATCTCGGCGGCGGAGGCCACGCCCACCAGGACGCAGGACGCTTCCGGCCGCGACAGGGCGAAGCCCAGCGCCGCCTGTAGCGGATCGGACCGGCCCTCGGCGATCAGACGGCGCGCGCGGCTGATCCGGCCGGCGGCGGCCTTCAGGTGGTGCGGCGCCCGATCGGGCGGCAGGAACAGCAGCCCGTTCAGGAAGATCGAGCGCAGGTGGATCTCGATGCCCATGCCCGCCAGCTCCGAAAGCGTGCCGTCGATCAGCATGCGCTGGTCGAGCAGCGAGGCGGGCGCCTGCACCAGGTCGGGTTTGAAGCGCCGCGCCAGGCCCACCGGATCGTCGGAGGCGTAGACCGAAACGCCGATCTTCTTGCACAGCCCCTCGTCCCTCAGCTTGCGCAGGCGTTCCCAGAGCTCGGGGCCGTGGGCGCTGAAGAGATCGGTGGCCGATGGCGCCAGGATCGCCTCCACCGACCCCACGCCCAGGCGGGCGAGCTGGCCGCGGACCTCGGCCTCCACCAGGTCGGCGCCGCGGTCGGGGCGCACGGTCGTGACGGTCAGGCGAAAGGGCTGGGGTTTCGGCAGCAGCTGGCCCAGCGTGATCTCGGCGGAATTGGGATGGCGGCCGACCTCCAGGACGCCCAGGCCCGAGCGCGCGGCGATGGACAGAATCTCGCGGGCTTCCTGGTCGCGCGGGCGCCCGCGGGCCCCCGGCTGCTGATCGAGGCCGAACTGACCGGTGCCAAGGCCCAGCTTGTTGATCGGGGACGTCATGCGGGGCTGCTCGGGACCACTTCCAAAGAGGCGGCATGTTTGGCCTATGATGCCTAAGAAGCCGTATCCAGGACCTTTCCAGAGGATTAAATCTTGAGCGCCCGCGAGCCCCTCCCCGAGTGGCCCCTGTTCGGCATGACCGGCGATGTGCGGCCCACCCTGTGCGAGGTGCGCGAGGCGGGCTTGGCCTGCACTCTGGCGACCCTGATCGCGGTCGAGGGCGGCGGGCCGCGCCCGGTGGGAACCCAGATGGTCTTCGCCCCGGGCGTGGCGGCCGGCTACTTTTCCGGCGGCTGCGTGGAGTCCGACGTCGCCGACCACGCCTTCGCCTGCCTGGCGGACGGCGAACCGCGGACGCTGGTGTATGGCGAGGGCAGCCCCTGGCCGGACATTCAGCTGCTGTGCGGCGCGCGGATCGAAATCTTCCTCGAACGCGTCGCGCCCGACGACGCCGCGCTGGCCGAGCTCTTGTCCGCCCACGCCGGCCGGCGCCCGGTGGTCTGGGTCAGCGACGGTTATCTGCGCCGGTGCGCCGAAACGCTTTCGCCGTGGCCGGAGGCCCAGGTCGTGCGCCGCCACGAGCCGACGCCCCGGCTGATCGTGGTCGGCGGCGATCCCACCGCGCTGGCCATCGCCCAGTTGGGGGCACAGAGCGAATTCGAGACCACGCTCGTGCGGCCCAAGGGCCCGCCGGCCGGGCCGCCGATCCCGGGCGTCGGCTACAGCCGCGCGGAGCCTGCGGAGGCCTTCGCCGCAATCGGCGTCGATCCCTGGACGGCCATCGCCATCGCCACCCACGACCTGGAGACCGACCGCGCCGCGCTGCGTGCGGCCCTGCCCTCGGCGGCCGGCTACGTCGGCTTGCTGGGGGCGCGGCGGCGGATCGCCGACCGCCTGGCGCCGCTCAGGGCGGAGGGCGCGCCGGACGCCGCCTTTGAAAAGCTCCACGCTCCCATCGGCCTCGACATCGGCGGCAAGGCGCCTTGGGAGGTCGCCGTCTCGGTGATCGGCGAGATCATGGCGCTGCGCTACGCGCGCGGCAGCGGCAGCACGTCGACCACGGTCCCGGCCGGCGCGGCCGGGGCTCCCGGAGACCGCCGAAGCAGGGCGTCGGCCGCCGCGAAGACGCTGACCAGCGACGAGTCCTGATCGCGGTAGGGCCGGACGCTTACCCCGCCGTCCGTCCAGGCGAGCCGGGCCCGCATCCAGTGCTCGCGCCCGACGTTGGCCGGCAGGTCCTGTTCGAGCCGCGCGGTGATCGTCGCCGGCTCCGTCGCGGCGCCCTGAAAGGCGCTGAGGATCGGGTGCAGGAACAGCTCAGCGCAGACGAAGGCCGAGGCCGGATTGCCCGGCAGGCCCAGCAGCCGCCGGCCGTCGTCGAGCACGCCGAAGAAGGTTGGCTTGCCAGGACGCACCGCAACGCTTTCCACCCGCAGCACGAGCCCCAGCGCCGCGCCGGCGGCGCGCACCAGGTCGTGGTCGCCGACCGAGGCGCCGCCCACCGTCACCACCAGGTCGCCCTTGGCGTCGCGCAGCGCGGCGATCACCGCGTCCAGATCGTCGCGCACCGGCCTGGCGCGGACGACCGTGCCGCCCCAGCCCTCGATCATCGCCGCCAGCGCCGGCGCGCCGCTGTCGTAGATCTGGAACCGCCCCGGCTCGGCCGGCGCTTCGACGATCTCCTCGCCGGTGGACAGCAAGGCCACGCGCGGCCTGCCATAGACCGCGACCTTGGCGCGCCCGGCCGAGGCGGCCAGCGACAGCCGCCAGGGATCGATCCGCACGCCCCGCGCCAGCAGCGCCGCCCCCGCCTTGAAGTCGCCGCCGGCCGGCCGGATGAAATGGCCGGAGGCGACCGCGGGAATGCGCACCCTGTCGCCGTCGCGCTGGGCGTCCTCCTGGATGACCACCGCGTCGCAGTCCCGCGGCATCGCTGCGCCGGTGAAGATCCGCACCGCTTCGCCCGCGCCGACCCGGCCCTCGAAACCGTGCCCGGCCGCGCTTTCCCCGACGATCGTCAGGGTCCCCGGACAGTCCGCCGCCCGCACCGCCCAGCCGTCCATGGCCGAGGCCGCGAACGGCGGCTGGTCGCGCCCGGCGTTGACCTCCTCGGCCAGGACGCGGCCGATGGCCTGGGCGAGCGGTGCGTCCTCGGCGGCGCAGGGCGAGATTTCCGCCAGCATGCGCGCCCGCGCCTCCTCGACGGCAAGGAGTTTCATGACGACGCCAGCGTCCGCGGCGAGGTGATTGGAGATTGCGAGCCCATCGGCAGACCGTCTCACGCCGCGGGCCCGGGATCAAAAGGTCAGTGCGCGG
>JBIOED010000011.1:0-43148 GCA_044445675.1 Caulobacterales bacterium
CAAGCCGTTCGAGCCGCGCTTTCCGGAGCGCATCCGCGACCACGGCGGCGACTGCTTCGCCGCGATTCGCGAGAAGGACATCCTGGTCCATCACCCCTTCGAGAGCTTCGACGTGGTGGTGCAGTTCCTCAGGCAGGCCGCCCGCGACCCCAACGTGCTGGCGATCAAGCAGACGCTCTACCGCACCTCGCACGACAGCCCGATCGTCGCGGCCCTGATCGAAGCCGCGGACGCCGGCAAGAACGTCACCGCCGTGGTGGAGATCAAGGCCCGCTTCGACGAAGCAGCGAACCTCAAATGGGCGCGAGACCTGGAGCGGGCCGGCGTCCACATCGTCTTCGGCTTCCTCGAGTACAAGACCCACGCCAAGCTCTCGACCGTGGTGCGGCGGGAGGGCGACATCCTGCGATCCTACTGCCACTTCGGGACCGGCAACTACCATCCGATCACAGCGCGGTTCTATACCGACCTCTCCCTGTTCACGACCGATCCGGCCCTTGGCCGCGATGCCGCGCGTCTGTTCAATTACGTGACCGGCTACGCCCAGCCGGAGAGCTTGGAGAAGCTCTCCTTTTCGCCGGTCACCATGAAGCGCGACCTCCTGGACCTGATCGCCCGCGAGGTGCTGAGCGCCGTGGAGGGCCGGCCCGCCGGCCTCTGGGCCAAGCTGAACTCCCTGGTCGATCCGGAGATCATCGACGCGCTCTACGCCGCCAGCCAGGCCGGCGTGGAGATCGACCTGGTGGTGCGCGGCATCTGCTGCCTGCGCCCCGGCCTGCCGGGCCTGTCGGAAAATATCAGGGTGAAGTCGATCGTCGGCCGTTTCCTGGAGCACGGGCGTATCGTCGCCTTCGCCAACGGCGCGCCCCTGCCCTCGTCAGAGGCCCGCGTGTTCATCTCCTCAGCCGACTGGATGCCGCGCAACCTCGACCGGCGTGTCGAGGCCCTGACGCCCATCGAAAACCCCACCGTCCACCAGCAGGTGCTGCATCAGATCATGCTGGCGAACCTGAAGGACGAGGCCCAGAGCTGGACCTTGGACGCCCACGGCCACTACGCCCGCGATCCCTCATGGGACCATCCGAGCGCCTTTTCCGCGCACGAGTATTTCATGACCAACCCCAGCCTTTCGGGTAGAGGGCAGAAGGTGAAGGACATGCCGCGCGCGATCGATCATGTGGCCTCGCGGGGATAGCGAGCCCACCGCCCGGCAGGCGGCGGTCATCGACGTCGGGTCGAACTCCGTCCGTCTGGTGATCTATCGGCTGGACGGGCGAGCCATCTGGACCGTCTACAACGAAAAGGCCCTGGCCGGCCTGGGCCGGGACCTGCCCTCTACCGGCCGGCTGTCGCCCGGCGGGATCGAGGTGGCGCTGACCGCCATCCGCCGCTTCCGCGCCCTGCTCGACGGCTGGCGCGCCGAGGACGTCACCGCTGCGGCGACCGCCGCCGTGCGCGAGGCCGCCGACGGGCCCGCGTTCCTGAAGCGCATCCGCGAGGAGACCGGCCTGTCGGTCCGCGTGCTGAGCGGCGAGGAGGAGGCCCGCTATGCCGCCCTGGGCGTGATCGCCGGCCAACCCGACGCCGAGGGCGTGGTCGGCGACCTGGGCGGCTCGAGCCTGGAGCTGGTGCGGCTCAACGGGGCAGGCCCCGACGAAGGCGCGACCCTGCCGCTCGGCCCCTTCGCCCTGGGCGCCCCGCGCCCGCTCGACGGCGAGCGCACCCGGCGGCTGATCGAGAGCGCGCTCATCCCACACGCCAACCGCTTCGCCACCCGCCGCTTTCATGCGGTCGGCGGCGCCTGGCGCAATCTGGCGCTCTTCCACATGGAGCTCGCCGACTATCCCCTGCACGTCGCCCACCAGTACGAGATGAGCCGGGCTGACGCCCTGGAGGTCTCGCGCCTGGTGGCGCGCCAGTCCCACGCCTCGCTGGAACGCATGCAGGGGCTGTCGAAGAAGCGCCTCGAAACCTTGCCCTACTCCGCTGTCGTGCTGGAGGCGCTGATCGAGCGCCTGGGCGTCGAGCGGGTGACGATCTCGGCCTTCGGGGTCCGCGAAGGCCTGCTGCTGGAAGCCATGGACCCCGAGGTCCGCAAGCGCGATCCGTTGATCGAGGGTTGCGAGGCGCTCACCGCCGCGCGGGGGATATCCTCGGAGCTCGGCGGCGCGCTGGAGGCCTGGTTGACGCCGGCTTTCGAGAAGCTGGCGCCGGTGTTCGGAGCCCGCGAGCCGGTGCTGCTGGCCGCCGCCTGCCGGCTCGCCGACCTCGGCGCGCGCCTGCACCCAGATCACCGCGCCGACCTGGCCTTCGAGCAGGTGCTCCGCGCGCCGATCGCCGGGATGAATCACCCGGAGCGGGCCTTCCTGGCCAGCGTGGCCTTCGCGCGCCACACCTCCGCCAGCACAACCCCCGAGGCCGACGCCATCGCCCGCATCATCGGCGCCGACCGCCGGCAGCGCGCCAAGGCCCTGGGCGCCGCGATCCGCCTGGGCTGCGACCTCTCCGGCCACAACCCGCGGCTGCTGGAGAAATCGGGCCTCTCGACCAGGGGCGAGCGCCTGACGCTCACCGCCGCCGCCGGCTGGGAAGACATGCTATTGGGCGACCAGACTGCCAAGCGCGCCCAGACTCTGGCCTCGGCGCTGAAACTGAAACTCGAGCTAGGTTGACCCTATGCAGATCCTGATGACCAAGGCCGCCGCCGAGCGGGTGCGCGGCCGGGTGGCGACCTTTGCGCCGGGCGCCGAGGTGGTCACCGCGGTCGCCGCCGACGCCTACGAACTCGACGGGCGGCCGATCGCGGTGGAAGACATCGATCCCGAGGTCGTCTGGCTCAGCCTGGACAGCTACGCCTCCGGCTCGCTCGGCCAGCTGTTCGGTCGCCTCATGAAGACGGACGCGCCGCGCTGGACCCAGATCATGGCGGCCGGGATCGATAACCCCATGTTCAAAGCGATCATGGAAAAGGGTGTGCGGATCTCGAAATCCAGCGCCCAGGCCACGCCGATCGCCGAGTACGTCGTCGCCCACGCCCTCAGCCTCCAGGTCCCGATCGCGGCTCAGGCGGCGCTGCAAGCGAGCCACGCGTGGAAGGTCACGCCCTACCGCGAACTCGCCCACACCCACTGGCTGCTGGTCGGGTTCGGCAATATCGGCCGCGAGATCGCCAAGCGCATCCGGCCGTTCGGCGTCGAACTGACCGTGGTTCGCCGGGCCCCGGCGCCGGACGGCCTTGCCGACCGGGTCGTCGGCATGTCGGAGATGGCGGGTGTGTTGCCGGACGCCGACGTGATCGTCCTTGCCTGCGCGCTCAACGACGAGACCCGCAACGTCTGCGACGCTGCATTCTTCCGGGCCATGAAGCCGGGCGCGATCCTGATCAACATCGGCCGCGGCGGCCTGGTCGACGAGGACGCGCTGAAGGCCGGCCTCGACCGCGACCAGCCGGCCCATGCCGTGCTCGACGTCTTCCAGACCGAGCCCTTGCCCGCGGACAGCTGGTTCTGGGACCACCCGAAGGTTCGGGTCAGCGCCCACACCTCCAACTCCGGCGACGGCAACCTCGGCCGCGGCGACGAACTCTTCCTCGAAAACCTGCGTCGCTATCTCGCCAAGGAGCCGCTGCTCCACGAAGCCGATCCGAGCGAGGTCGGACTGCGGCTGGCGGAGCGCGCATAGCAAGAGGGCGGCGCCCCGGTTGCCCGAAACACCGCCCTCTGAACCAGACCCGTTGGGGGCTCTGAGCTTTCAAGGTCGAGGGGAACTGGCGCTCTGCTGGGTTGCCCCAGCCCGACGTCAGATCGCCCTCGGTGTCCCCCGGGATCGGAAGGTTCGGGTTACCCTTAGCCATCCTGTCCCCGGGAGCCTTCTGTCCGCTTCTCGGTCCGGTCGCCCGGTCCGCCGCGCCGCAGTCCCTCTCGGCAAATTCAGGATTGCGCAGAGCTCGACGCCGCGCAATGGCGACCCCAGACGCCCCTGTGCGCGGTCTTTGGCTCAGCCGGTGCACGAGCTGTGGAGAACCCTGTGGGGCGACGCCAAAGCTCAGTGGAAACAGGGCGGTGGACCTTATCCTCAGAAACCGCCCGCGACCCTCCGCGAAGCGGAGCCTCTGTTAAGATCAACCACCAAGGACACCAAGAACGCCAAGACGTCCCAGGACGACTTCAAGGCTGCAAATCGCAAGGCCCCTTGGCGATCTTGGTGTCCTTGGTGGTTCAAATAGACGGCGCCCACTGCGCGGGCTTTTGCGGACCTACCCCGCGCTGATCGCTTTCGGAGCCCGGCGGACTTCCACCACGCGCACGCGTGCGCCGTCGAGCACCAGGGCCAACTCGCCGCGCTTCACCTTCAGCGCGTCCTCCCCGAACGCCTCGCGTCGCCAACCCTTGAGGGCGGCGTTGTCCGTTTCGTCGTCGTTGGCGATCTGCTCCAGGTCGGAGACCGTGGCGATCAGCTTCGAGGCGACGCCCGCCTCCTCCGCCCGCGCCTTCAGCAGCACCTTCAAGAGCTCGACCACCGCGCCGGCCGCCGGCGACGGCGCGCTCCGCGACCGCTCCACCACCGGGGCGTAGGCCTCCGGGTCCTTCAGCGCCTCGCGGACAGCCGCCAGCAGGTCCGGCCCGAACCGTGAACCGGAGAAGCCCTTGGGCACCGAACGCAGCCGGTCCAGCTGGTCGGCGTCGGTGGGCGCCTGAGTGGCGACCTCGTCGATCGCGTCGTCCTTCAGGATGCGCCCGCGCGGCTGGTCGCGGGTCTGGGCGGTGCGCTCGCGCCAGGCGGCGACGGCCTTGTAGACCGCCATGTACTTCGCCGTATGCTTGCGGGGCCGCAGCCGTTTCCAGGCGTTCTCCGGCTCCACGTCATAGATCGCCGGATCGGTAAGGTTGGCCATCTCCTCGGTCACCCAGCCCAGCCGGCCCTCCTTGGCCAGCCGCTCCTGCAGGATCGGATAGAGCGCCGCCAAATGCGTGACGTCGGCCAGCGCATAGGTCAGCTGGTTGTCCGACAGCGGCCGGCGCGCCCAGTCCGTGAAGCGCGAACTCTTGTCGAGGTCGATCTTCAGCATCTGGCGCACCAGGGCGTCATAGGCGATCTGCTCACCGAACCCGGCCGCCATACCAGCGACCTGCGTGTCGAACAGCGGCCTGGGCATGGCCTGCAGGTTGTTGAAAATCTCCACGTCCTGACGGGCGGCGTGGAACACCTTCAGGATGGTCTCGTCGCGCATGATCGCCAGGAAGGGCTCTAGGTCCATGCCCTCGGCCAAGGGATCGATGCAGGATTCCGCGCTGCCGGCGGCGGCCTGGATCAAACACAGCTTCGGCCAGTAGGTCGTCTCGCGCATGAACTCGGTGTCCACGGCGACGAACGGCTGGCCCTTGAGCTTGTCGCAAAACACCGCGAGTTCCGCGGTGGTCGTAATCGGCGTCATCGATTAGCTATAGCCCGGCGAGGCGCCGAGTCTGCAAGCCCGCGTTGCACAACCCGTACATTTCTGTCGAAAGCGTCACATGTCCGACCGGCCCAACGGCCTCACCTACGCACAGGCGGGCGTCGATATCGACGCCGGAAACGCGCTCGTGGAGCGCATCAAGCCCTTGGCGAAGTCCACCCGCCGGCCCGGGGCCGAGGCGTCGCTGGGCGGTTTCGGCGCGCTCTTCGACCTGAAAGCCGCGGGTTATGACGATCCTCTGCTGGTCACCACCACCGACGGGGTCGGCACCAAGCTGAAGGTCGCCATCGAGACCGGCATCCACGATACGGTGGGCGTCGACCTCGTCGCCATGTGCGTCAACGACCTGCTGGCCCAGGGCGCTGAGCCCCTGATGTTCCTGGACTATTTCGCCACCGGAAAGCTGGACGTGGAGGCGGCTGCCACCGTGGTCGCGGGCATCGCCGAGGGCTGCCGCCAGGCCGGCTGCGCCCTGGTCGGCGGCGAGACGGCCGAGATGCCGGGGATGTACGCCGCCGGCGACTACGACATGGCCGGGTTCTGCGTCGGCGCCGTCGACCGCGACAAGGTGCTGCCGCGCCTGGGCGACCAGAAGCCGGGCGACCTCCTTGTGGGCCTGGCCTCCACCGGCCCGCACTCCAACGGCTATTCCCTGGTCCGCCGCATCGTCGAGCGCTCGGGCCTCGCCTGGGACGCGCCGGCGCCGTTCGAGCCAAGTCTTGTTGGCGAAGGGGGCAAGACGCTCGCCCAGGCGCTGCTGGCGCCGACGCGCATCTACGTGAAGACCGTCCTGCCGCATCTGAAGGCCGGCCGCATCGAGGGCCTGGCCCACATCACGGGCGGCGGCCTCATCGAGAACCCGCCGCGGGCCATCGCCGAGGGGCTGGTGGCGAGGTTCGACTGGGACGCCTGGCTGCTGCCCCCGGTCTTCGCCTGGCTGCAGCGCGTGGGCGGCGTCTCCGACCAGGAGCTGCGCCGCACCTTCAACTGCGGCGTCGGCCTGATGCTGATCGTCGATCCCCGCGATCTGGCCGAGGTTCTGGAAGGCCTGGTGCGCGTCGGCGAGGACGCCTTCGTGATCGGAGAATTGGCCAAGGCTTAGCTCGTGTGCCCGCAAGGCTGAATGCACCGGTGGAATCGCGGTTCGACCTGGCGCGGCTACGTCGTCGTTGGGGCGGAGGACCACGAGGCGGCCGCGCTCATGTTCGACGGCCGTCCGCACTTCGCCATCTTCCCCCGAGACGGGGTCGAGGTGATGCCTCTTCTGCCCGTCCCGACCGAGTGACGCCGGCGGGACGGCAGGAGGCTGTGGGCGCCGGCCTCAGCCCAGCCGGAAGGCCACCACGATCGCGCCGAACAGCACGTAGAACCCGGCCATCGCCGCGAGGAACGCTCGGCTGATGAAGCCGCGCCGGAAGGCCACGAACATCACCGCAACGGCCATGGCCGTGACGCCCGCGCCGACCAGCAGCGACCTGTCCAGGATCCAGGGGGTGAAGAACAGGCCGAAGGCGGTGGGCACGGTCGCCTGGATCATCATGGCGCCGGAGATGTTGGCCAGCGCCAGGCGGTGCTTGCCCTGCCGCACCCAGATGATGGCGTTCAGCGTCTCCGGCAGCTCGGTGGCGATGGGGCTGAGCAGCAGGGCCAGCAACTGCGGCTTGATCCCCAGCACAGGCCCCAGCACGTCGAGCTGGTTCACGAACAACCGCGAGGCCAGGAAGATCACCCCCAGGGCGGCCAGCGTCTGGCCCACGGCGGCCCAGGTCGGCGGCGCGTCGCGGCGCGGCATGAACTTCAGAGGTTCGAGCTCGTGGTCTTCCTCTTCCCCACCGCCGCGCATCTCTTTCCAGAAATAGGCCGCGTAGGCCGCGAGGAAGAGCGCGCCCAGCCAGGGCTTGAAGGCGAAGGCCACGACGCCCAGCGCGATCTTCGCGGCGAAGATCAGCAGGAACCAGCCCTGGTCGCGGCTGAGCCCCTTGAAGTCCGCGCGGATCGCCGCGGTCTTGGGCAGCTTCGTCCGGCACGCGATCAGCACCACGCCCACCGTCGCATAGGCGATGGTGGAGAGCACTAGCGGGCCGCCCAGCGCCGCGCCGATCCCGATCTGCTTCTGGGCGGCGGTCGCCCCGAACACCACGGCCACAAAGGTCACTACGCTCTCGGGCAGCGCCGTGCCGAACGCCGCCAGGATCGAGCCCGTCGCCTGCTGGCCGACCGCGAACCGGCGGCCCACCCATTCGACGCCGTTCACGAAGAACTCGCAGGCGAGATAGATCACCACGGCCGAGCCCAGCAGCAGGCCAAGGGTGACGGGCAGAGAACTCATCGGATCACTTCAGGGGTCAGGCGCACGAGCCAAGGGGTCGGCGCCCTCGCCCAACCCTGGTGCGAACGCCGAACCCGATGGTCTCGCCAAGTCGAACTGACCGCCTGCGCCACAGCCGGAGCTGAGTATGTTGACGCAGGCGCCTCTGGATACGAGGCCGGCTACTCCCCAAAGAGTGCGCGGGTCTTACGGATGCCGCCCGGCAGCGTCAACCCGGCGCGTGGCCGGCGAGCCAGCGGTCGATATCCGGCAGCGCCTTGGCTCGGACCCGCTGGTTCAGCTTGATGGACCCCACGGCGGATTCCACCGGTCGGCGGGCGTCGGGCGGGATCACCGCTTCGCCATAGGCGCGGACCTCGGCGATCCGCTGGGGGTCCGCCGAGTTCCCCGCGACGCCGGCGACCACTTGCCACGCCGTCTGCTCATCCATCGGTAGTGCGCCCTTGCCGAGATATGGGCGCAGCGCCGTCCACACCGCGTCCGGATTCTGCGTTCCTGCAATCGTCAGCAGGATCGGCGCGGAGCCGGCGGGCGCCTCGGGGCTGAGCGCGATCCCCACCATGCGCGCCGAAAGCGCCGGATCGGACGCCGCGGCCATGGCGCGCAGCACGCGACCCTTTTCCTGCGGATCCTGACTCTGGCGGACGCGCGCCAGCAGGGTGTCGAAGGCGGCGGGGTCGGCTGCCTGGGCGACGATGTTCAGGGCGGCCCGCTGCTCGGCGATCGATCCCCGGCCGGAGGCGAAGATGTCCCTGGCCCGCATCAAGGCCTGCCGATCGCCGAACCGCGCCTGGGCGCTCCAGACGCTCGCGCGCAAGGTGGTGAGGTTGGACGCCTCCCCGGGCGCGGGCGCGACGCCCAGACGGCCGGCGAGCGGGGCCAGCAGGCTCAGCGCCTCGCGGCGGAACGCGGCGCGGCCGGCCAGATCGCCGTAGGCGCTGTCGATCGTGTTCATGAGACCCACGGCGCGGGTCCAGGCCACCGGGTCAGCGTCAGCCGGCAGCTTGGCCATGAAATCCATGACGATACCGGCGGGCGCATAGCCCGATTGGCCCAGCGCCCAGGCGTCGTTCATCAGGTTGATCTGATCCATCGCCGAGAGCGAACCCAAGCGTCGCGCCAGCGCCTCGGCGTGGGCGGGCGGATAGGCCACGCGGGCGTAGGCGGTGCCCCCGGCGTTGACCAGTGGGGCCTCGCCCGACGTGGCGGCGACGCCGCTCAGCACCAGGGTCGCGGGCGGCTTTCCCGCCGCCGCGACCGCCAGCGGGATCCGCCAGGTGGTCCTGGCGAGGCCGGTAAGGCTCTCGGGATCCTCCGCGAAGCGGCTCTCCGCCAACCGCGTCGTCGCGCCGTCGGGGCTCACCCGGACCAGCGGCACGCCGGCCTGACGGGTGAAGTCATGTTCTATGTCCAGCACCGGCTTGCCGGCGGCGGCCTGCACCTGGCTCCACAGGTCGTTGTCGACGGTGTTGCCGTAGGCGTGGGCCTTCATGTAGCGGCGCACGCCGTCGCGAAAGGCGTCGGCGCCGACATAGGCTTCCAGCATGGTGATGACCGCCGCGCCCTTGTCGTAGGTGATCTCGTCGAAGGCTTCGGCGGCCTGTTCGGCGCTGCCGATCGGCTGCAGCACCGGGTGGGTGGTCGCCTGGGCGTCCGCCCGCTTGCCGCCTTCGAAAATATTGGCCGCCTGCAGGCCCGTCTTCCATTCCGGGTGCAGGGCGTCGGCCGCGTGCGTCTGCATCCAGCGGGCGAAACCCTCGTTGAGCCACAGGTTGTCCCACCAGGCCATGGTGACCAGGTCGCCGAACCATTGGTGCGCCATCTCATGGCTGACCACCAGGAATACCAGCTGACGCTCCCGCTCGGTGGAGGCCGCCGGATCGAAGAGCAGATGGTCCTGGGAGTAGAAAATGGCCCCCCAGTTCTCCATGGATCCCCCGGCGATGTCTCCCGGCGCGGCCACCAGATCGAGCTTTGGCAGCGGGAAGCGCACGCCGAAATAGTCGTCGTAATAGTGCAGCAGAGCCACCGCCTGGCTGAGCCCGTAGGCCGCCTTGGCCTTGTCTCCCCGCTTGAAGACCACGCCGACGTCGACGCCGTCGACTTCCTGATGGACGCGTTCGAAATCGCCGATGCCCAGGAACAGCAGGTAGGTCGACATCCTGGGCGTTTCGGCGAAGCGCACCCGGCGCAGGCCGCCGGCCAGCGGCGTGGTTTCCGCCACCGGCATGTTGGAGATCGCCATTCGGTCGGCCGGCGCGTCAACGGTGACCGTGAAGGTCGCCTTCTTCGCCGGCTCGTCCCAGCAGGGCAGCAGCCGTCGCGCCTCCGCCGGCTCGAAATTGGTGGCCAGCGTGCGGCGCCGCCCCGCTGGACTGTCATAGTCCATGGCGAAAAAGCCCAGCGTCCCCTTGGTGATCGGCCCGTGATAGCGGATCGAGAGGCGGTGCTGTCCCGCCGCATACGGTTCGGCAAACGTCAGGATAAGGCGGCCCCGCTTGTCGTCGAGGGCGACCAAGGCCGCCTTGCGCCCGTCCAGCCGCACGTCATCAGGTGTGAGGCCCTTGGCGTTGAGGACCACCTGGCGTCCGGGCCTGGCCGCCACGCCGGTGATCTCGACGACGCCACTGAACGTCAGCCGCTCGGCGTCCGGTGACAGCTGCAGGTCGTAATGCGACGGCGTGAGCGTGTCCGGCAGCACCTGCCGGGCATCGGCGGCCACCGGACCGGCGGTCGCGCGCGGCGCGGCCGATGCCGGGGCGGCCAACGCAAACAGCGCGCATGCGCCAAGGATTGCCGTCGCTCGCATGTTCCCCCCTCGAATCGTCTTCGGCCGCCGCGAACCTACCGCAGGCTTGCGTTGATCGCGTCCAGCGCCTTTGCGCCCGGCACGAGATCCTCGGTCTGCAACGCGTTCAGCGGCGTCGCCACGGTGTCCAGCGCATCGTGCAGGTCGGCCGCCTGGGGATCCACGTACAGCAGGCCGGTGACGATTTCGCCCATGGCCTGCCGCGATTGCAGATAGGCCATCGCCTGCGCCCGGTCGCTGGGGTCGTAGAGTTCGGCCAGCTTGTGCAACGACAGCACGCTGCCGTCGTGCTGGGTGACCGTCACCGTCTCGCCGGGCGCATAGTCCACGTGGATCGGGCTGCGCGCCGGGATCATATCCAGCCGGTTCACCGCCTCGTTGTGCTCTCGCACATAGTCGAAGCTCTTGGTCGATCCCGCGTGGTTGTTGAACTGCACACAAGGGCTGATGCAGTCGATGAAGGCCGCGCCCTTGTGCGCCAGCCCGGCCTTGATCAGCGGCGTTAGCTGGGCCTTGTCGCCCGAGAAGGAGCGAGCCACAAACGTCGCGCCGAGCAGCATGGCCATGCCCACGAGGTCGATGCCGGCGTCGTGGTTGACCACGCCCTTCTTGGACTTCGAACCCTTGTCGGAAGTGGCGGAGAACTGGCCCTTGGTCAGGCCGTAGACGCCGTTGTTCTCGACGATGTAGAGCATATTGACGCCGCGCCGCACGGCGTGGGCGAACTGCCCAAGGCCGATGGAGGCGGAATCGCCGTCGCCGGAGACACCGAGGTAGATCAGATCCTTGTTGGCCAGGTTGGCGCCGGTCAGCACCGAGGGCATGCGCCCATGCACGGTGTTGAAGCCATGGCTCGCGCCCATGAAATAGTCCGGCGTCTTCGACGAGCAGCCGATCCCCGACAGCTTGGCGATCCGGTGCGGCGGCAGGCCAAGTTCAAACGCCGCCTGGATGATCGCCGACGAGATGGAGTCGTGGCCGCAGCCGGCGCAGAGCGTCGAGACACGCCCCTCGTAGTCGCGCCGCGTGAATCCCAGGCTGTTGGCGGCCAGCTTCGGGTGGTGCAACTGGGGCTTCAGAATATAGGTCATTCGGCCGCCTCGATCTGGCCCAACGCCAGCATCTGGCCGATCTCGCCGGCGATGAACCGCGCGGTGATCGGCGTCCCGTCATAGTGCAGCACCGGCACGAGCTTGGCCGGATCGATCTCGCCTTCGTTGACCAGCAGGGTGCGCAGCTGGGCGTCGCGGTTCTGCTCCACCACGAACACCCGCTCGTGCTGCGCGATGAACTCATAGACCTCGTCGCAGAACGGGAAACCGCGCACGCGCAGCGCGTCGAGGCGGCGGCCCTGCCCTTCCAGGTGCTCCATCGCCTCGATCATCGATGGCGTCGAGGAGCCGAAGTAAATCGCCCCGTCGCCGACCTTTTCATTCGGCGTCTTTCGCTTGGCGTCGCGGCGGATCGGGGTGGGAATCAGCGCCTTGGCGGTCTCGAACTTGCGCAGCAGGCGCTGCATGTTGTCGACGTAGACCGCGCCCTCCTCCGAATAGCGCGCGTAGGGATTGCGCGAGGTGCCGCGGGTGAAATAGCTGCCCTTCGACGGATGGGTCCCCGGATAGGTCCGGTAGGGGATGCCGTCGCCGTCGACGTCCTTGTAGCGCCCGAAATCGGCGCCGGCCTCCAGCTCGTCGTGGCTCATCACCTTGCCGCGGTCCAGGGTTCGGCCATCGTCCCAGGCGAACGGCTTGGTCAGCCACTCGTTCATGCCGATGTCGAGGTCGAGCATGACGAAGACCGTGGTCTGCAGCCGGTCGGCGAGGTCGAAGGCCAACGCCCCCATCTCGAAGCATTCGCCCGGGTCGGCCGGCAGCAGCATCGGATGCTTGGTGTCGCCGTGGCTGGCATAGGCCGCCCCGATCAGGTCGGCCTGCTGCGTGCGGGTCGGCATGCCGGTGGACGGCCCGCCGCGCTGCACATCGAAGATCACCGCGGGGATCTCGGCGAAATAGGACAGGCCGATGAACTCGGTCATCAGCGAAACGCCGGGCCCCGATGTGCAGGTGAAGGCTCGCGCGCCGTTCCAGCCCGCGCCCACGACGATGCCGATCGAGGCGATCTCGTCCTCCGCCTGAACGATAGCGTAGCGCGCCTTGCCGTTGGCGTCGGTGCGCAGGTCCTCGCAATAGCCGGTGAAGGCTTCGGCCAGCGAGGTCGATGGCGTGATCGGATACCAGGCGCAGACCGTGGCCCCGCCATAGACCGCGCCCAGGGCGGCGGCGCTGTTGCCTTCGACGAAGATGCGGTCGCCCACCTTGTCGGAATGACGGACCTGCAGACGCAGGGGTTCCATGTTCGCCTTCACGTAATCGACGCCCATGTGCAGGGCCTCGACGTTGGCGTCGATCAGCTTCTGGCGGGCCGCGAACTGTTCGGCCAGCAGTTGCTCGATCACCGCCGGGTCGATGCCCAGCAACGCGGCGAGCGCACCCACATAGACGATGTTCTTGAACAGCTGCCGTTCGCGCGGCAGTTGGTAGCGCGCGTTGCACATCGCCGTCAGCGGCACGCCCAGCACCGTGACGTCGTCGCGCAAATTTCCCGGCGGAAAGGGTTTGGTGGAATCGTAGAACAGGTAGCCGCCAGCCTCGATCTCGGCCACATCGCGGTCCCAGGTCTGCGGGTTCATGGCGACCATCAGGTCGACCCCGCCACGCCGCCCCAGATGCCCCGCCTCGGTGATCCGCACCTCGAACCAGGTCGGCAGGCCCTGGATGTTGGAGGGAAAGATGTTGCGCGCCGCCACCGGCACGCCCATCCGCAGGATCGACTTGGCGAACATGCCGTTGGCGCTGGCCGAGCCGGACCCGTTCACATTGGCGAACTTCACGACGAAGTCGTTCGTGGCCACCCGCCCAGACTTTGCCGAGCCAGAATTCACCGACTTTGGCATGCCGCCCCCGCATGCGTCATTTCCAGGGTGAATCGCTGCATGTCCCAGGCGCCGGTCGGGCAGCGCTCGGCGCAGAGGCCGCAGTGCAGACAGACATCCTCGTCCTTGACCATCACCCGGCCAGTGCCCAGCGACCCTGAAACGTAGAGATCCTGGGTGACATTGAGCGCCGGCGCTTTCAGCCGCGTGCGCAGGTCCGCCTCATCGGTCTCCCGGGTGAAGGTGATGCAGTCCACCGGGCAGATATCCTCGCAGGCGTCGCACTCGATGCAGAGGTTGTCGGCGAACACCGTCTGGACGTCGCAGTTCAGGCACCGCTCCGCCTCGCGGTAGCCGGTCTCGAGGTCGAACCCGAGTTCGACCTCCATCCGGACATCCTTCAGCGCCACCGCCTTTTCGCGCAGAGGCACGCGGTAGCGGCGGTCGTTGGCGATGTCGTTGTCGTAGCTCCACTCGTGGATGCCCATCTTTTGGCTGATGAGGGAGAACTCCGGCGGCGGGCGGACGCTGACGTCTTCCCCCCGACAGAATTTGTCGATGGAGATCGCCGCATCGTGGCCATGGGCGACGGCCCAGATGATGTTCTTCGGCCCGAACGCCGCGTCTCCGCCGAAGAACACGTTGGGGATGCCGCCGCGCAAGGTGATCGGATCGACCTTGGGCACGTCCCACTCGTCGAATTCGAGGCCCAGGTCGCGCTCGATCCAGGGGAAGGCGTTCTCCTGGCCCACGGCCACCAGCACGTCGTCGCATTCGTAGTGTTCGTCCGGCGCGCCCGAGGGAACCAGCCGGCGACGGCCCTTGTCGTCGTATTGCGCCTCCACCACCTCGAAGGTGACGCCAGTCAGCTTGCCGTTGTCGTGCGTGAACGCCTTCGGGACCCGGAAATTGAGGATCGGGATGTCCTCGTGGACGGCGTCTTCCTTCTCCCAGGGGCTGGCCTTCATCTCCTCGTAGCCGGAGCGGACGATCACCCTGACGTCCTCGCCTCCCAGCCGGCGTGAGGTGCGGCAGCAGTCCATCGCGGTGTTGCCGCCGCCCAGCACGATCACGCGCCGGCCTATTTTCTCGATGTGGCCGAAGGAGACGGAGGACAGCCAGTCGATGCCGATGTGGATGTTGGCTCGCGCCTCCTCGCGGCCCGGCAGGTCGAGGTCGCGGCCGCGTGGCGCGCCGGAGCCCACGAAGATCGCATCGTAGCCTTGCGCCAGCAGGGCTTTCAGGCTGTCGATGCGCTCGCCGAGCCGCAGCGTCATGCCCAGGCCGGTGATGTAGCCGACCTCCTCGTCGATGACGGTCTCGGGCAGGCGAAAGCGGGGGATCTGGCTGCGGATCATGCCGCCCGCCTTGGCGTCGCCGTCGAAGATGGTGATCTCATAGCCGAGGGGCGCCAGGTCGCGGGCCACCGTCAGGGAGGCCGGCCCCGCGCCGATCATGGCGATCTTCTTGCCGTTGGTCCGGGCGGCGGGCGCGGGCAGCCGGGCGGTGATGTCGTCCTTGTTGTCGGCGGCCACCCTCTTCAGCCGGCAGATGGCGACCGGCTCCTCCTCGACGCGTCCTCGCCGGCAGGCGGGTTCACAGGGGCGGTCGCAGGTCCGGCCCAAAATCCCGGGAAAGACGTTCGAGCGCCAATTGACCATGTAGGCGTCGGAATACCGGCCGTCCGCGATCAGGCGGATGTATTCCGGCACCGGCGTATGCGCGGGACAGGCGAACTGACAGTCCACGACCTTATGGAAATAGTCGGGAGTCCACGTACTCGTACGTTGCAAAACCCTGATCCCTATCCCGCGACGCTCTCTATCCTGCGGCGGCAAGTCGGACTCAGGCCAGGCGGCTGGCGCGGGCTGAGCGGGGCTTGTGCCGTCACGACGCGGCGTTATGGGGCGAGGTTAGGCCCCGTTCGACGGTCAAGCCAAGCCCATTCCTGATCGTCGTTCGGTCATTTCACGCCCGACGTAGGCGGATGGCCGCGAAAATCCGGCGCGCTGGAGGTGGGTCGCGGCTCAAGCGAACGTGAGCCTCGCCACAGGTTTTCCGGCGCGCGTTCAGATTACCTAATGATAGCTTAACGACGACAGCCCTGCATCGGAGGGCTCGGGAGAGTTGCGATGACCACGCCGAACGACGTCGCCCCGATGCAAGACCCCCTCGCCTATTCCGCGAGCCCGGCGGCCATGCCCCTGGACGAGGACCTGGGGCCGGTAAGCCTCTTCCAGGAAATCAACGAACGCCGCGCCCGCGTCGAAAACGCCGAGCTGCTGCAGCATTTGCGGGGGCTGTGAGGCCCAAATCCTTCCCCCCTGTGGGAGAAGGTCGCCGCGAAGCGATCGGATGTGGAGTCGAAAGCCCGATCCAATCTAACCGCCGGATCGCGCCGAAGGCGGCGTAAGACCCCACATCCGTCAGCCTTGGGCCGACATCTTCTCCGAAGGGGAGAAGGGCGCTCTTCTGCCTACTCCCCGTAGCCCGCCGGCAGATCGTCGTCCTTCATCAGGTCGTCCTTGGAGACCTTCTGGTTCTTCACCTTGGCCTTTTCGACGATCAGGTCGACGACCTTGTCCTCGAAGATCGGGGCGCGCAGCTGGGCCTGGGCGTTGGGGTTCTGGCGGAACAGGTCGAACACCTGCTGGGCCTGGGGCCCGTACTTCATGGCCTCGGCGCGCATGGCCTCGCCCAGTTCCTGGTCGGTGACCTGGACATCGTTGGCCCGGCCGATCTCGGCCAGCACCAGGCCCAGGCGCACGCGGCGCTCGGCGATCTTGCGGTATTCTTCCTTGAGCTTCTTGTCGGACTTCTTGAGGTCCTCCGGCGGCAGCTCGCCGGCTTCCTTGTCCTTCTCGACCTGTTGCCAGATGGCGGCGAACTCCGCCTCGACCATCTTCGGCGGCAGGGGGAAGTCGTGCTTGGTGTCGAGCTGGTCGAGCAGGGCTCGCTTCAGCTTGAAGCGGCTCGCCCCGGCATATTCCTTTTCCAGGTTGCCCTTCAGGAGTTCGCGCAGCTTCTCCAGGCTCTCGATCCCCAGGCGCTCGGCGAAGGCGTCGTCGGCCGGCGCATCGACGGGTCCCTTCACGGCCTTCACCTTGACCTCGAAGACCGCCGCCTTGCCCTTCAATTCCTCGGACTGGTAGTTTTCCGGGAAACTCACGTTCACCAGCACGTCGCTGTCGGGCTTGGCGCCGACCAATTGTTCCTCGAAGCCGGGGATGAACTGCCCTGAGCCCAGGACCAGTTCGGCGTCTTCCGCCGCCCCGCCCGCGAACGGCGCGCCATCCAGCTTGCCGAGAAAGTCGATGACCACCATGTCGCCGTCCTTGGCCTTCACGGCCTTGCCGGTCTTGGCCTCGTAGGTCCGGTTCTGCTTGGCCAGTTCGGCCACCGCTTCATCGACTTCGGCGTCGGTGGGTTCGTAGACCGGACGCTTCAGGGAGAGCGTGGTGACGTCCATCGGCTCGAAGTCGGGCATCACGTCGACCGCGATCTCGTAGGCCAGGTCCGCCTTGCCGTCGATCACCGCGTTCATGTCGCCTTCCGGCTTCAGGTCGGGGTCGCCGGCGGGGCGCAGCTTGTTGTCGTCCAGCACCTTCTGGGTGGTCTCGTTGAGGGTCTTTTCCACCACCTCGCTCATCAGCGCCTTGCCGTAGAGGCGGCGCACGTGGGCGGTGGGCACCTTGCCGGGCCGGAAGCCCTTGATGTTCAGGGTCGGGGTGATCTCCGCGATGCGAGCTTCCAGAAGCTCTCCGAGATCGGCGGCGGGCACCGTCACCCCGAACACGCGACTCAGGCCTTCACCAGACTTTTCAACGATCTGCATCGACATTCTCGAACTTCCGGACGTCGCGCTTGAGAAGCGCCGGGCGGCCGCCTAAGGGGATGAAAACAAGGCCGCCGAGGGCCCCGGCGGAGGGCGGCGGTTATGTCACGCGCGGGCCGCTCGTCCAAGTGCAAAGGCTTGGGCGGCCGGAGCGTGGTGCGGATGAGAGGACTCGAACCTCCACGCCTCGCGGCGCTGGAACCTAAATCCAGTGCGTCTACCAGTTCCGCCACATCCGCTCGCGACCGCCCCTTAACCGGGAAGCCGCCAACCGCCAAGCGCCGATCCGCCGCCGTCGCAGGTGACAGGCGCGCCGGCTGCGGGCAGAACACCGGCCATGTCCGAGGGCGTCCTCTTCGTTCACAACAACTTCCCGGCCCAGTTCCGCGACCTTGCGCAGACGCTGGTGGCGCGCGGCGTGCGCTGTGCGGCGATCGGCCAGGCCAACGCCCCCGGCGTGCAGGGCGTGCGCATCGGGCGCTATGGCCTGGAGCGCGGCACGACGCCCGGCATGTTCCCGTTCGCCGTCCGCGCCGAGGCCGACCTGATCCGCGGAACCGGCGCGCTGCGCATCGCCCAGGCGCTGAAGGCGCAGGGCTTCGAGCCGACGGTGATCGTGGGCCATCCCGGCTGGGGCGAGACGATCTTCCTCGACGAGGTGTGGCCGGACGCCCGGCAGGTGATGTTCGCCGAGTTCTTCTATCGCGGCCGCGGGCTCGACATCGATTTCGACAATGAGTTCTTCGAAACCACCGAGGACGCGGTGCTGCGCGGCAAGGCGAAGAACGCGGTGATGACCCTGGCCCTGAGCGACGCCGAGGTGATCGTCGCCCCCACCGAGTTCCAGGCCTCGGTTCTGCCGTCGGTGTTCCGCCCCCGTGTGCGGGTGATCCATGAAGGCGTGGACGTCGACGCGATCCGCCCCGGTCCGGCGGAGCGCTTCGAACTCCCCGACGGCCGCAGCCTGCCGCCCGGCGCGCCGGTGATCACCTACGCCAACAACCACATGGAGCCGATGCGCGGCCTGCACATCTTCGCGCGCGCCCTGCCCCGGCTGATGGCGGAGGTCCCCGAGGCGCAGGTGGTGATGTTCGGCCAGGACAATCCCCGCCCCTACGGCGGCGAGCCGCCCGACGGGAAGACCTGGCGGGCGATCGCCTTCGACGGCCTGGCGGTCGATCCCGCGCGCCTGCATCTTATGGGCAAGACGGCCCACGCGCGCCTGCTGGCGGCGTTCCGGCTGTCGACCGCGCACGTCTACTACACCTACCCGTTCGTGCTCTCCTGGTCGCTGGTCGAGGCGATGGCCAGCGGCTGCTACGTCATCGGCTCCGACACCCCGCCGGTGCGCGACGCCATCGAGGACGGAGTCAACGGTCGCCTGCTGCCGTTCTTCGACGTGGACGCCCTGGCGCAGGCGGTGATCGACGCCTGCCGCGCGCCGCAGGCCGCCGCGCCGCTGCGCGAGGCCGCTCGCGCCACCGCGGTGGCAAAGTTCTCCAGCCGCGACGGCCGCGAGGCCTGGATCGGCCTCCTCCGCGACCTCGGCGTCGAGATTCCAGCGGCCTAGCCGCAGCGGATGCGCGCGATCAGGCCGGTGTCGGCGTCGAAGAAGAAGTTCAGCCGCGCCGGATTGAAGTCCTCGGTGACCGGACAGCGGGTGCAGGCGACGCGCTGGAGATTGGGGTTGAGCGGCACCGGGATCTCCGTCCGCGGCCGGCCGACCAGTCCCTGCAATGGCGCCGCGCCGCACTGGTCGCGGACCGAAATCTGCGGCCGCGGGACGAGCGAGCGCCGGGCCGCCGGCCCAAGCGCGGGCGGATTGGGCGCGGGGCCCGTTCCCGCCGCCGGGGCCGTGGTCGGATAGTTCGGGCCGGAGCACGCCGCGAGACCCAGAGCCAGGACCAGGCCGGCCGTCGCCTTCATGCCTGCTTTTCCCATCCGCGCGCCTGCTGCTTCCAGTAGGACACCGAAACGCCAGTGGCCTTGATCGCGCTCCACTGCGCCCGCGCCACCGCCAGCTGGGCCTCGTCGGCGCCGTCGAACAGCACGACGCAGCGGATGAACCCGCCGAGTTCCCCAGGCTCGGCGCCGTCCACCAGGAACAAGGCGTCCGCGCCGTTCGCGTTCTCGAACCCGGTGGTCAGCAGGATCGGCTGGCGCGCCGCGCCGGCGTCGTCGTCCGGCGCGTGCGGCAGGAAGCTGTCGTCGCGATAGGTCCACAGCGCGCCGTCGAGATGCTGCAAGCGGTCGGCAGTACGGGTCCTGACCAACGCCTTCCAGCCGCGCTGCAGGGTCTTCTCCAGCAGGTCCGGCAGGGCCTGCTCCAGGCCCGTGCGCTCCAGGTGATAGAACCAGACCTCGGTGGCCGCCGCCTCAGCCATGGACGGGCTCCGTCAGGCGCGCCGCGAGCGAGTCCAGCGCCGCCGCGACGGCCTCGGGATGGGTGAGCATCGCCAGATGATGCAGCGGCAGACGCACCACTGGCCAGCCGTGTCGCCCGGCGGCCACGCCTTCGTCGTCGTAGGCCCCGCTGAGCTGCAGATAGGCGGACGGCCCCGCGAAGGCGTCTGGCGGCGCGGCTTCCTCGAAATAGGCCAGCGGCAAGGGTTCCAGCTCGGCGGCCAGGGCTTCCCGCACTGGGGCGTCGGGCACGAGGCGCTCCAGGGCGCCGGGCGGCCACCATTCATCCCAGGCCGGCAGTTCGCCCATCTGGGCGCCGGCCCGCAACCGCTGGCGCATCTCCTCAGGGGCGGTGTCGAACCAGCTGCGGCCCGGGTGCGGCAGGATCGCGTCGGCGAAGATCGCGCCGGCCACTGGCGTTTTCAGCCGCGCGGCCAGCGCCGGGACCAGCGCCCCGGCTCCGCTATGGGCTACCAGGATCGGCGGATCGTCGCGGCCGGCAAGCTGCGCCGCGACGCCGTCGGCCAAGGTCGCGTAGAACCCCTCGGCGATGGTTGAGAGCCGCGGCCAGGCGGGCGCCTCGGCCGCCGCGCCCCGCCGCGCCAACTCGCCGGCGACCTGCCGCCAGGCCATCGGCCCCAGCAGCGGACTGTGCAACAGGACGAAACGGGGCGTCGCCATGCGCCAGCGCTAGCCCTCGTACTTTTCCGCCACCATCCGGTTCAGCAGGCGCACGCCGTAGCCGGTGGCGCCATCGGGGCTGGTGGGGACGGCCGAGGGCTTGCGCCAGGCGGTGGCGGCGATGTCGAGATGAGCCCAGGGCACGCCGTTGACGAAGCGCTGGATGAACATGGCCGCGGTGATCGAGCCGCCGGGCCGCCCGCCGGTGTTCTTCATGTCGGCGATCATCGAGTCGAGGTTCTTGTCGTAGGCCGCGGGCAGCGGCATGCGCCAGAGCGGCTCGCCCTCGGCGTTGGAGGCGGCGATCAGGTTGCCCGCCAACTCCTCGTTGTTCGAATAGCAGCCGGCCAGGTCGTGCCCGAGCGCGACGATGATGGCCCCGGTCAGCGTCGCCAGGTCGACCATGAATTTCGGCTTGAAGCGGTCCTGGCAGTACCAGATGGCGTCGGCCAGGACGAGGCGGCCTTCGGCGTCGGTGTTGATGACCTCGATGGTCTGGCCCGACATGGAGGTGACCACGTCGCCGGGCCGCTGGGCGTTCCCGTCCGGCATGTTCTCCACCAGGCCCAGGATTCCCACGGCGTTGACCTTGGCCTTGCGGCCGGCGAGCACATGCATCAGCCCGGCCACCGCGCCCGCCCCGCCCATGTCCCACTTCATGTCTTCCATGTTCTCGGCGGGCTTGATGGAGATGCCGCCGCTGTCGAAGCAGACGCCCTTGCCGATGAAGGCGATGGGCTGGGCGGCTTTGTCCGCCGCGCCGTTCCACTTCAGGATCGCAAGCTGGCTGTCGCGCACCGAGCCCTGGCCCACGCCGAGCAGACTGCCCATGCCGAGCTTCATCATCTCGGCCTCGCCGAGGATCTCCACCTCCAGCCCCAAGGCCTCCAGCTTCTTCACGCGCGCGGCGAACTCGGCCGGATAGAGGACGTTCGGCGGCTCCGAGACGAGGTCGCGGGTGAAGCTCACCGCGTCGGCCAGCGCCGACAGCGGCGCGAAGGCTTCGGCCGCCGCCGCGGCGTCGGTCGCGACGACCTGGGCCTTGACGATCGAGGGCTTCTTGTCGGCCGGCTCCTTGGTCCGGTACTTGTCGAACCGGTAGCTCGCCAGGCGCGCGCCCAGCGCTGCGCGGGCGGCATGCTCTGCGTCGGCGTTCGGCAGCTCGATCCGCAGCGTCGTCAGACCGGAGGCCTTGACCGCCGCATAGGCGCTGGCCGCGGCCTGCTCGAGCCCCAGGGCGTCGAAACCCTCGGGCTTGCCGACGCCCACCAGCACCAGCCGCGCCGCATCGGTCCCGGACGGCGCCAGGACGTCGAGGGTCTGGCCCTTGGCGCCGGTGAACCGGCTGGCGGCCGCAGCCTGGCCCAGCGGGCCTGCAAGCGTCGCGCCTTCGTGCACGATGCGCGCCAGGGCGGTTTTCGGCGACAGGGTTGCGTCGGCGACGACGAACTCGATATCCATGCGGTCTCTCTCAGGCGAATAAGGGCTTTCGGCGGCCGGCGACAGTCCGCGGGCGTCGCCCGGCGGTTGTCTGACACGGCGACGCATGGTTTAGATCACCTCCGCGGCCGGGGCGCGGCAAAAACTCCGAATGAGCCCTATTTCTTACCGATGCGCCTGATCGACCGCTACCTGCTTCGCCAGCTGCTTGGCCCCACGCTGCTCGCCATCACGGCGCTGACGGCGGTCGCGTTGCTGAGCCAGAGCCTCTCGGGCCTCGACTACATCGTCAACCAGCGGCAGAGCGCGATGGTCTTCCTGAAGATCACGCTCCTCTACACGCCGCAGCTGATCAACATGATCCTGCCGATCGCGGTCTTCGTGGCGGCGCTGGTGGCGCTCAACAGACTGCACACCGAACAGGAAATCGTCGTCTGCTTCGCCGGAGGCATGAGCCGTTGGCGGGTCATCTCGCCCGCCATGCGGCTGGCCAGCACGCTGGCCTTCCTGGCCCTCTTGATGAACCTGTGGGTGCAGCCGCTGGCCTATCGGGCGCTGCGCGAAGTGCTGTTCAACATCCGCACCGACCTCGCCGCCACCCTGGTGCGCGAGGGCGAGTTCACCGAGCCGGTGCCGGGCCTGACCGTCTATGCCCAGAGCATCGACGGCAAGGGCGAGATGCACAACATCTTCATCAACCAGACGAAGGCCGACGGTTCGGCGACCACCTACATGGCCAACTCGGGCCGGATCGTGAAGCGCGCCAGCGGCCCGGTCCTGCTGCTGCACAACGAGTCGACCCAGGAGTTCTCACCGCGCGGCGTGCTGCAGTTCCTGACCACGCCGGAATTCCCCTTCGAACTCGGGCAGCTGAACAACACCGACGCGATGGTCCACTACAAGCCCTCCGACCGGTACCTCCACGAGCTGTTGTTCCCGGACCTGCAGCAGGGCTGGGAGCAGCGCAACCGCAAGGCGCTGATCGCCGAGGGCCACGCCCGCATCGCCACCCCGCTCTACAACATCGCCTTCATGGCCATGGCGTTGTCGGCGATCCTCGGCGGCGGGTTCTCGCGGCTGGGCTACGCGCGGCGGATCGCCATGGTCGGCGCAGCCGCGGCGCTGGTGCGGATCGCCGGCTTCGTGGCCCAGTCGGCCAGCGAAGGGAACGTCTGGCTGAACCTCCTGCAGTACGCCATCCCGCTGGGCGCCACAGCTTTCGCCCTGCGCAGCGTTTTCCGCCAGCGGGTCAGCCGCTTCATCGACATGCGCCGCCGTCCGGCGCGAATCGCCCCGGCGACCGCATGAATTCGCGCATCGAACGATACGTGCTGGCGCGCACCTTGGGCGGCGTCGGCGCGGCGCTGGCGGTGATCGCCTCGGTGATCCTGCTGATCCAGTTCGTGGACCTTTCCCGCACCCTGCGCGAGCACGCCGACGTCAGCGCCGGCGACATCTTCGGCCTGACCCTGCTGAAGACGCCGGCGGTGATCGAGATCCTGCTGCCGTTCGTCTTCCTGTTCGGCGGGATCAGCGCCTTCGTGGGCCTCAACCGGCGAAGCGAGCTCGTGGCCATGCGGGCCGCCGGCGTCTCGGCCTGGCGCTTCATCAGCCCCGCGGCGATCGCGGCGTTCGTCGCCGGCGTCATCGCCGTGGTGGCCCTCAACCCGGTCTCGGCGGCGCTCAGCGCCCGTTTCGACGCCGACCGCGCCAAGCTCTTGGCCAACCACCCGGGCGACACGCCCAAGGACATCTGGCTGCGCGAAGGCGACGACCGCACGCAGATGGTGATCCATGCCGTCTCGCGCGACACCGTGCAGGGCGAGGTGCGGCTGCGCGGCGTCTCTGTGTTCGTCTACCAGAAAAACAAGGCCGGAGATCCGGAGTTCAAGCGTCGGCTGGAGGCGGCCGAGGCCGTGTTGCGGCCGGGATTCTGGCAGCTGAAGGACGTGCGCGAAGCCACGGCGGGCGAAAGCTCGGTGCGTTCCGACAGCCTGTCGATCCGCTCGACCCTGGATTCCGAAGCCGCTGTGGAGCGCTTCGCCTCGCCGGACGCCATCGCCTTCTGGCGCCTGCCCGCGGCCATCAAGCTGACCGAGGATTCGGGCTTCTCCGCCTCCGGCTACCGCCTGCGCTTCCAACAGCTTCTGGCGACGCCGGTGATGTTCGCGGCCATGACCATCCTGGCGGCGGCCTTCTCGCTTCGGCTGGTGCGCCTGGGAGGTCTGGCGGGCCTGGCCGGCGCCGGCGTCGCCCTGGGGTTCGTGGTCTTCTTCTTCAACCAGTTCTCCGGCGCGCTGGGGCGGGCCGACATCATTCCGCTGTTCGCCGCGGCCTGGGCGCCGGCCGTGGTGGCGCTGCTGTCTGGGCTTACCCTCCTCTGTTACACCGAAGACGGTTGAATCCTTCGCAAGCCCGGCTATGCAGGCTGCAAGGCGCGTCGCGATAAGGATCGGAAGTCTGAAGATGAATCCGCGTCGGCGCGCCCTGTCCGCAGCCGCCCCTCACCTTGCGGTCAAGCGCACACTGCTCGCCGGCGCCGCGCTGGCCGTTCTGTGGCCGGCTGTCGCCGCTGCGCAGCCGGTCGGCGCGCCCCTCGATCAGGCCGGGCAGAGTCCGGTGGTTCGCGACCAGCGCGGTCAGATCCTCAATGACACCGGCCAGCGCACCGAGCGCGCGAAACCGGCTGTCCCGGCCAACACCGACGGCCTCAAGCCTGGCGAGCTCTATATGGAGGCCGACCAGCTCGCCCGCGACGACAAGAACGGCGTCACCACCGCCGAGGGCCACGTCGAGATCCGCTACCAGGACCGCACCCTTCGGGCCGACCGGCTGGTCTACAAGGAGCCGCCGCCTCCGCCCGAGGGGCAATCGCGCGTCCGCGACCGCGACGCGCCGGCGCAAGGCGTCATCCGAGCCTTCGGCCACGTCCAGGTGATCCACGACAACGGCAACGTCGAATACGCCGACCAGATGACCCTGGACGACAAGATGCAGGCGGCGGTGGCGATGGGCTTCGCCGCGCGCATGAAGGACCAGCACACCAACCAGAACATCCTGATCGCCGGGGCCAGCGCGGTGCGGCGCTCCGAGGACATCCAGGAATTGAACAAGGCGATCTATACGCCCTGCCCGGTGTGCGTCGGCGACACGCCCAAGGAACCCACCTGGTCGATCACCGCCGACCGCGTGGTCCAGGACACGGTCCACCACCTGATCTACTACCGTCACGCCAAGATCCGCATCCTTGGCCTGCCCATCCTCTACTTCCCGGTGTTCTGGCACGCCGACCCGTCGGCGGAGCGCGCGTCCGGCCTGCTGGCGCCGCGTGTCGGGGTCAGCAGCCGCCGAGGCCTCTCCTACGACCAACCCTACCTGTGGGTGATCAGCCCTTCGGCGGACCTGACCATCGCGCCGCAAATCAACTCCAAGGCCAATCCTTTTCTCAACCTGCGTTATCGGGAAGCCTTCAACACCGGAGAGATCGACCTGCGGCTCGGCTATACCCACGAGGCGGACCTGGACGGCGAGGGCAACCGCTTCGGGGACAACACCAACCGCAGCTACATCCTGGGCCGCGGCGCCTTCCACATCGACGACAAGTGGCTGGTGGGGTTCACCGCCGAGCGGACCTCCGATCCGCTGCTTTTCGACAAGTACGACATCGGCCGGGTCTACGAGGCGCGCGGCCCCTACGTGGCCGACGACCGGCGGCTGATCAGCCAAGTCTACGCCATCCGCCAGGACGACAACTCCTACGCCTCGATCGCGGCCTTCAGCGTCCAGGGGCTGCGCCCAGGCGACAACAACCGCACCTTCCCGGTGGTCGCGCCCATCGTCGACGCCCGCTACGAGGATCCCAACGACGTTCTGGGCGGGCGGCTAAGGCTCACCGCCAGCGCGGTGTCATTGACCCGCGACCAGTCGCCCGACCATGTGGCGCTCAAACAGCCCGGGCTCGACAGCAGCCGCGTGAGCGGCGGCGTCGACTGGCGCAGGATCTTCACCTCTGACACGGGCCTGCGGGTCGAGCCGTTCGTGGACGTCCGCCTCGACGGCTACAACGTGGGCGACATCCTCACCGGCGTCGGCAACAACACGACGTCGAAGACCGAGGCTCGCGCGGTGGGCGTCGTCGGGGCCGACGTCTCCTATCCGCTGTATCGCCGCTGGCGTGACGCCACGGTGATCCTGGAGCCCCTGGCGCAGATCGCCGTCTCGCCCAAAGTCCAGCAGGTGATCGTTGGCCGCGACGCCAGCGGCAAGCCCATCTACCTGGACGAAGACTCCGTCGCCTTCGAGTTCGACGAGACGACCTTGTTCCAGGCCAACAAGTTTCCCGGCTACGACCTCTATGAAGACGGCGTGCGCCTCAACGTCGCAGGCCGCGGTTCGATTCTGTGGGATGACGGTCGCCGCGCGAGCCTGTTGGTCGGCCGCAGCTTCCGCGACAGCCCCAACAACATCTTCGCGCCGGGCTCCGGCCTGACGCGCCGGGCCTCCGACTGGATCGTCGCCGGCGACGCCCAGCCGTTCAAAGGGCTGTCGTTCTTCGGCCGCGCCCGGCTCGACGCCGAGACCTTCCAGGTGCACCGCCTCGAGGCGGGCGCCAACGTCAACATCAAGTGGGGCTCGGGCTTCGTCCGCTACCTGAAGGACGACCAGGGCATCAACGGCGCCCCGATCAGGAACGTCGACCTCGGCGGCGATATCAACCTGACCCAGCACTGGGGCGTCAGCGCCTACGGCAACCGCGACCTGGTCCAGAACGCCTGGGTGATCCGCGACGTGGGAGTGTTCTACAAGGACGAGTGCATCCGGGTGGACGTGTTCTATCGGCACGAAGACGTTATCATCGGCCGCCTGGGGTCCAGCGACCAACTGTCGGTGCGCCTAACGCTCGCCACATTGGGCGCACCACTTTATGGCAGATAGGAATTGCGGCCGGACGCGGCCGAACGAGGGAATGATCTCATCCATGATGCGTGCGCGTAACGTCACGAGCCAGAGGGCGCGGGGCGCTGTGATCGCCACGGCCCTGTTGGCTCTCGCGATGCCGGTCGGCGTGCGGGCCCAGGCCTTGGGCGGAGATGCCGGCGCGCCGCCGGCCGCCGCCCTGACGGCGGCCGCGCGGACCGCCACGCCTCCCGGGCCTGGCGGCGAGCCGCTCACCCCCATGCGCCCGATGTCGGAATCGGTGGCGGCGATCGTCAACGACGACATCATCTCGACCTACGACCTGGCCCAGCGCATGCGCCTGCTGATCGCCACCACCGGTGCGCAGCCCACCCAGGACACCCTGCCGCAGTTCCAGCAGGAGGCCCTGGTGTCCCTGGTCGACGAGCGGCTGCAGCTCCAGGAACTCAAGCGCGTCCAGAAGGACCAGAAGATCACCATCATCGCGACCGACGATGAAGTCCGCGAAGAGCTGGCCAGCATGGCCCAGCAGAACAACATGAAGCCGGAGGCGTTCCTGGCGGCGCTGAAGAGCCAGGGCATCGGGTCCGAGACCCTCTTCGAGCAGCTCCGCGCGCAGATGAGCTGGCAGCGCTGGATCCGCGGCCGCTACGGCTCGCGTTTGCGGATCGGCGAGGACCAGATCAAGGCGACCCAGGTCCGCATGATCGCCGCGGCCTCCAAGCCGCAGTACGAGGTCAGCGAGGTGTTCCTCGACGCCAGCCGCAGCGGGGGCATGGATGCGGCCATGAAGGGCGCAACCCAGCTCGTCGCGCAGCTGCAGCAGGGCGCGCCCTTCGCAGCCGTGGCCCGGCAGTTCTCCGCCTCTTCCACCGCCGCGGCCGGCGGCGACGCGGGCTGGGTGAGCCAGGGCGAGATGCCGCCCGAGGTGGAAACCGTGCTCGACCAGCTTCGCCCCGGCCAGCTGTCGCAACCGATCCCGGTGAAGGACGGCGTCTACATCATCTACCTGAAGGACAAGCGCTCCGGCGCGGGGCAGACCCTGGTGAGCCTCAAGCAGGCCGCCATCGCCCTGCCGGCGACCGCGACCGCGGCCGACGTGGAGGCCGCGCGCGCGAAGTTGGAAACCGTGAAGGCCGCCATCAAGGGCTGCAAGACCCTGGAGGCCACCGCCGGCAAGACTCCCGGCGTGGTGGCTGGCGACCTCGGCGAGGCCGAGATCAACGACCTGTCGCCCGAGTTCAAGGACGCCGCCGCCAAGCTGCAGGTCGGGCAGGTCTCCGACCCCATCCGCACCAAGGTCGGCCTGCACGTCCTGGCGGTCTGCGGCAAGCGGTCGGCCGGCGCCGCCCAGATCGACCACGACCAGATCGAGAACCGCCTAACCGGCGAGCAGCTCAGCATGGTTTCGCGGCGCTACATGCGCGACCTGCGCAACTCCGCGACCATAGAATACAGGTGAGCAAGGTGGTGACTGGGTGAAGGCTGGCCCGCTCGCCCTGACCCTCGGCGACCCGGCCGGCATCGGACCGGAGATCGTCGTCAAGGCCTGGAGCGAGCTGCGCCGGGACGGTCCGCCGTTCCTGGTGGTCGGCGACTATCAGGCGCTCGCCTCGGCCTCGGCCGGCGGCGCGTCGATCCTTCGGAAGGTGATCGCGCCCGCCGAGGCCCTGGACGTATTTTCAGACGCTCTGCCGATCCTCGACCTGCCCTTGCGCAGCCCGGTCGTCGCCGGCCAGCCTTCGGCCGCCGCGGCCGGGGCGATCCTCCAGTGGATCGAGACGGCGGCGGGCCTGGCGCTCTCGGGCGCCGTGGCGGGCGTGGTGACCGCCCCGATCGCCAAGGCGCCGCTCTACGAGGCGGGCTTCAAGTTTCCCGGTCATACGGAGTTCCTCGGCGAACTCACCGCGGCGGAAAGCTTCGACGGCGCCCGCGGGCCGGTAATGATGCTGATCGCCGGCGACCTGCGTGTGGCGCTGGTCACCGTCCACGAACCGCTGGCTAAGGTCCCCGGCCTCGTCAGCGTCGAGGCGATCGTCAACGTCGGCCAGGTGACCGACCAGGCGCTGCGCCGCGATTTCGGGATCGCTCACCCGCGATTGGTGGTGGCCGGCCTCAATCCGCACGCCGGCGAGAGCGGCGGCATCGGCCGCGAGGAGATCGAGATCGTCGCCCCAGCCGTCCGGGCGCTGGAGGACCTGGGCATCGACGTGACCGGCCCGCATCCGGCCGACACGCTGTTCCCCGAGGCGATGCGGGCGCGCTACGACGCCGCCATCTGCCTCTACCACGACCAGGCCCTGATCCCGGTGAAGATGCTCGATTTCTGGGGCGGCGTGAACGTCACGCTGGGCCTGCCGATCGTGCGGACCTCGCCCGACCACGGCACGGCCTTCGACATCGCCGGCCGCGGCCTGGCCCGCCCCGATAGCCTGATCGCCGCCATCCGCCTCGCCGACCGGCTCGCCCGGGCGCGGGCGGCGTGAGCCTCGATAACCTGCCGCCCCTCAGGGAGGTCCTGGCCGAGCACGGGCTGATGGCCAGGAAGGCGTTCGGCCAGCACTTCCTGCTCGACCTGAACATCACCCGCAAGATCGCGCGGCTGGCGGATCTGGCCCCGGGCGACCGGGTCATCGAGGTCGGTCCCGGCCCCGGCGGCCTGACCCGCGCGCTCCTGGAAGCCGGCGCCCGGGTCACCGCCATCGAGAAGGACCTGCGCTTCCGCCCGTTGCTGGAGGACCTGGCGCGGGCCGCCGCGCCCGGCGCCCTGACGCTGGATTTCGCCGACGCCCTCGACGCCGACGAGGCGGCCCTGACGGCCGGCGCGCCGGGCCGTGTGGTCGCCAACCTGCCCTACAATGTCGGCACCGCCCTGCTGATCAAATGGCTCACCGGCCCCTGGACGCCGGCTTCCATGACCTTGATGTTCCAGAAGGAAGTCGCCCAGCGGGTGGTCGCGGCCACCGACGCCCCGGCCTATGGCCGCCTGGCGGTGATCGCCCAAGCGACCTCGCACGCCGAGATTGTCATGGACGTGCCGGCCCGCGCCTTTACGCCCCCGCCCAAGGTCGAATCCGCCGTCGTGCGCCTGACGCCTCGCGGCGACCGCCCCTCGCCTGCCCGCCTCGACGCCCTGCAGAAGCTGACCGCCGCGGCTTTCGGCCAGCGCCGCAAGATGCTGCGGGCCAGCCTGAAGGGCCTTGGCGGCGAACCCTTGATCCACGCCGCCGGGCTCGACCCGCAAGCGCGGGCGGAGACTATCGACGTCGCCGGCTTCCTGCGTCTTGCGGACGAATGGCTGGCCCAGCGGTCGACCAAAGAGCTGTCATGACGTCGCCGCCGCGCCCGGAGGTCTCCACTGTCGAATAAGGTGAAGGAGAGCGGATGCTGATCCTGCTGGGCGTGGCCGTCATCGTCGTGGGCTTTGCCGTCCGCCTCAATCCGCTGCTGGTGGTGGTCGCCGCCGCGTTGACCAGCGGCTGGTTCGCCGGCCTCTCGCCGCTGGAGGTGATCGCGGCGTTCGGCAAGGCTTTCAACGACAACCGCTTTGTGAGCATCGCCTATCTGGTCCTGCCGTTGGTCGGGGTTCTGGAGCGCGCGGGCCTGCGCGAGCGGGCCGGTGCGATCATCGCCGGCCTGCGCGGCGTCTCGGTGGGCCGCCTGCTGATCGGCTACATGGTCTTCCGCCAGGCCACGACCTCCGTGGGCCTGATGTCCATCGCCGGCCAGCCGCAGACCATTCGCCCCCTGGTCGCCCCCATGGCCGAGGCCGCCGCCGAGCTGCGCGATGGGGCGCCCGACGCACCGACGCGCTACGCCATCCGCGCCATGGCCGCCGCCACCGACAACGTCGCGGTGTTTTTCAGCGAGGACATCTTCGTCGCCATGGGCTCGGTCCTGCTGATGGTCGGCTTCCTGACGTCGAGCAAGATCGTGCTCGATCCGATCCATCTGTCGGTCTGGGCGATCCCGGCGGCGCTGGCGTCCTTCGTCATCCACGCCGCGCGCCTGGTGCTCTTCGATCGCCGACTCGCCCGCGGAGCCCGGCGTTGATCAAGCTCGGCTTCGTCTATGTCTTGACCGGCCTGATGTTCGCGGCCTTCACGGTGCTCAGCGCCGGCGACCGGGCCAATCCCAAGCGCTTCGGCAACGCCGCCTTCTGGGGCCTGACCGCCTTGAGCTTCCTGGCCGGCGACCGGCTGGGCGACCTGGGCAACGGCCTTCTCGTCCTCGGGCTGGCGCTGCTGGCAGGTCTCGGGCAGCTGGGCCGCGGCCAGCCGGCGACCACGTCGCCCGAGCAGCGCCGCACGCTCTCGGAGCGGTTCGGAAACCAGCTCTTCGTCCCGGCCCTGATGCTGCCGCTGGTGGTGGCCCTGGGCGTTCTCGTCCTCAAGCCCATCCAACTCGGCGGCGTTCCGCTGATGGACCCCAGGCAAGCGACGCTGATCTCGCTGGCGCTGGCGGTGATCGTCGGCCTGGCCATGGCGCTCGTCCTTCTGCGCCAGCCGCTGGCGAGTCCCTTGCAGGAAGGCCGGCGCCTCGCCGACACCATCGGCTGGGCGGCGCTGCTGCCGCAGTTCCTCGCGGCCCTCGGCGCGGTCTTCGCTCTCGCCGGCGTCGGCGCCCAGATCGGCCAGATCGTCACCACCTGGCTGCCGGTCGACACGCGGCTGGCGGCCGTTGCCGTCTACTGCGTCGGCATGGCCGTCTTCACAGCCCTGATGGGCAACGCCTTCGCGGCCTTTCCGGTGCTGACCGGCGGCGTCGCCATCCCGATCCTGATCACCCGGTTCGGCGCGAACCCGGCGGTGGTCTGTTCCCTGGGCATGCTGTCGGGGTACTGCGGGACCCTGGTGACGCCGCTCGCCGCCAACTTCAACCTCGTCCCGCCGGCTCTGTTGGAGATCCCCGACCGCTATGCGGTGATCAAGGCCCAGATCCCGACGGCCGCCCTCATGCTGATCGTCAACATGGTGCTGATGTATGTCCTCGCCTTCCGCTAACCGGCTCACGCCGCAGATCGCCTCGCAGTTCGCCCGCATCGCCCTGGGCCATGTCACCCGCGAGTACCCCAACAAGCTCGATCACGTACTGGCAGGTCCTGCCGACGCCCGTGGCCCGCGCGACCTGCACCCGATCTTCTTCGGCAGCTTCGACTGGCATTCCTGCGTCCATGGCTACTGGCTGCTGGCCAGCCTCCTGCGCCGCGAGCCGGGCATTCCCGAGGCGGGCGCTATTGGCGACCTGTTCGACGAGGCTTTCACGGTCCAGAACGTCGCAGGCGAGGTCGCCTATCTCGCAAGGCCTTCCGCCCGCGGGTTCGAGCGCCCCTACGGCTGGGGATGGCTCCTGAAACTGCAGGCCGAACTGATGGCCCACGAGGACCGGCCCTGGGCGCGGGTCCACCAGCCGCTGGCGAACGTCTTCGCCGAGCGCTTCGGCGACTTCCTGCCCAAGGCGCGCTATCCGGTCCGCACCGGCGTCCACTCCTCCACGGCTTTCGCCCTGGCGCTCGCCCGGGACTATGCGGTCGCAGCGAACGACACGGCGCTCCTGGCGCTCTTCGTCGAGACGGCGCGCGCCTGGTATCTTGCCGACCGCGATGCGTCAGCCTGGGAGCCGTCGGGCGACGAGTTCCTGTCGGCCACCCTGATCGAGGCCGAATGCCTGCGCCGGCTGTTGCCGCCCACCGAGTTCGCGCCCTGGTTCGCAGCCTTCCTGCCCCGCGCCGTCCGCCGCCAGCCGGCCAGCCTGTTCACGCCGGCCACGGTCTCTGATCGCTCGGACGGCAAGATCGCCCACCTGGACGGCCTGAACCTCTCACGCGCCTGGTGCTGGCGCGAGATCGCCGCGACCCTGGCCCCAAGCGATCCCCTGGCGGCCGTGGCCGAAGCGGCCGCGCAAGATCACTTGGCCGCCAGCTTGCCGCATGTCGCCGGCGACTACATGGGTGAGCACTGGTTGGCCTCCTTCGCCCTGCTTGCGCTGACGGCCGGAGAAGTCGTTGGATAGATTAAGATTTCTTCACAATCGAAGGTTGCGCTTTTTGGGCGAACGATACGCACATAACGCGCGGAATGGGCGCGTTCACCGGACAGAAAACCGCAAAACCGCAACCGCGTCGGCTTACGCTTTCCTGCAGCAAGGCAAGTTTCCTGTCGAGGACGGCTATGAAGCTCTGTGGTCAGATCTCCGTCGAATTGAACGTCGGCGACTACATCGAGGCGGCCGATCACCAGAAGCGGCTGGAGGATATCCTCAAACTGGTGCGCGACGCCTATCCGGACGCAACGCTGGCGATGCGCGAACGCCGCCAGCGCAAGGCGCTGCCGTTGGCCCGGGCGGCGCCGCGCTCGGCGGCGACCGGCGCCTTGAACCGCTACGCCGACGAATAGGCCTCTGTGCGCCCCAGGGACTCCCTCCTCGAGGCGATCCTCGCGCTCAAGGCGCTTGATGCGCGCATCAGCGTCAATGAGATCGTGGCGTTCCTCTACGTCTGCGAAAACGAGGGCCTGAGCGTGCAGGAACTCGCCTATGTCGCAGGCCTGACCCAATCGACCGCGTCACGCAGCCTGCGCTCCCTGGGCCGTCCGGGGTCCGACTGGGCGCACCCGCCGGCGATCGGGCTGGTCGACGCCTTCCTCAACCCGACCGACGGGCGCAGCCATGTGGTCCAACTCACCGACAAGGGCCGCGACCTGCGAAATCGGCTTGACGACCTGATCCGGCGGGCTGTCCCCATCGATTTTCAGCCATGAGTCAGACTTTCTGGAACAGGCTCCTAGAAATCTCCATGCGTAGTCGCAATAAACCCACGATCGAATACCCGGCCGTAGCGACTCCGTGTCAGATGAACGCAAGTTAACTGTCGAGATTTCGATTCCTGTGGTTGTTTCCCGGACCAGGGGAAACGAACCGCCATGGCTTATCCACTCGACCGCCTTGACGTACAGATCCTCGCGGCTCTGCAGGAGAACAACCAGGCCACCGCCCAGGCGCTGGCCGATCGGGTGCCGCTTTCGCCGTCCGCGATCCTGCGCCGCATTCGCCAGTATCGCGACGAAGGCGTCATCGCCGCCGACGTGTCGATCATCGAACCGGCGCAGGTCGGCGAGCGGATCTCCGTGATCATGATGGTGCAACTGGAGCGGCACTCGCCGTCCGCCGTGGCGGAGTTCAGGGCCCATCTCTGCCGCTCGTCGCACGTGCAGGTCTGCATGGAGATTTCCGGCGCCTACGACATCTCCTGCATCGCGATCTTCCGCGGCATGGAGGAGTTCAACAGCTTCACCGACGCCAGCATCGCCGGTCACCCGGCCGTCCGGCGCTACGAGGCGAGCTTCGTCAAGAAGCGGGTGAAATTCACCACGGCCATTCCACTCTAGGATCCCATTGGAAATCCCATTCGCATATGACTACAATATAGCTGCTAATAACTACTTCATTCTTTGTGTCCATTTCGAGACATATAGCCTACATTGCGGTTCTCAATTGAGATCTAAGTTGACCATATCATCCCGCACTAAGTAACTCCGTCGTAACCGGAGCCTCCGAAAGGCGTCTCTGGGACTCGATCTTAGTGGGGAGCTGGCCGGTTCCGACGAACGCGGTCGCTGGAGGAGTTGACCTTGAAAATCAAAAACACCCGGGAACGCCTGCTGGCCTCCTCGATGATCTGCGGCGCAGCCCTCCTGAGCCTGTCCGCGACCAAGGCGTCGGCCGCCGCGGCGGCCGACGCCGCCGCGACCGGCGAAGTCGCCGAAATCGTCGTCACCGGGACGCGCATCCCGTCGCCGAACCTCACCAGCATCGCGCCGGTCACCACCGTGGGCGCCGCCGACATCAAGGCGCAAGGCGTCACCCGGATCGAGGACATCACCAACAGCCTGCCGCAGGTGTTCGCCGGCCAGGGCTCCTCGATCACCAACGGCGCCACCGGCGCGGCCACCGTTGACCTGCGAGGCCTTGGCGCGACGCGCACCCTGGTGCTGATCGACAACCGCCGCCTGATGCCGGGCGATCCCGACCCGACGAACGGCATTGTCGCCGCCGACCTGAACTTCATACCCGCAGCCCTGGTGGAGCGGGTCGACGTGCTGACCGGCGGCGCCTCGGCCACCTACGGCGCCGACGCCGTGGCCGGCGTCGTCAACTTCATCATGCTGAAGAATTTCGAGGGCGTGCGCGTCGACGCGCAGTACTCGGGCTACCAGCACGACAACAACAACTCGACCGGCCAGGCCGCGCTGAACGCCGCTCGTCCCACCGCCATCATCCCCTCGCAATTCACCATCCCGGGCAACCTGTTCGGCGGCGAGGGTTCGGAGGTCAGCCTGGTGATCGGCGCCAACGCGCCGGACGGCAAGGGCAACGTGACCGCCTACGCCACCTATCGCCAGAACAACCCGATCCTGGAAGGCGCGCGCGACTTCAGCGCCTGCACCCTGGCCAGCACCGCCGCGGGCTTCGGCTGCTCGGGCTCCGGCACCGCCTTCCCGGCCCGGGTCGGCAGCTTCCTGGTGGACCCCACGACCTTCAACACGTTCCGGACGCGCAACGCGGCCACCGACGTCTTCAACTTCGGCCCGGCCAACTTCTTCGTGCGGCCGGACGAGCGCTATTCGCTGGGCGCCTTCGCCCACTATCAGATCGCGCCCTGGGCGGACGCCTACATGGACGCCATGTTCATGGACGACCTCTCGACCGCCCAGATCGCCGCGGGCGGCGTCTTCGCCGGCACCTTCACCATCAACTGCGCCAACCCGCTGCTCAGCGCCCAGGAAGCCGGCCAGCTGATCCCGGTCGGCGGCACCGCCGCCAATGGCCAGACCTGCGCCAACACGCCCAACGGCGCCTTCACCGGCACCGTCGCGCGGCGCCTGCTCGACAGCGAGCAGACCGGCCGCCTGACCCAGTTCCGCCACACCGACTACCGGATCGTGGTCGGCCTGCGCGGCGACCTCGGCAAGAACTGGAACTACGACGGCTACCTGCAATACGGCTCCGTCGAGGTGCAGAATCGGCAAAGCGGCAATTTCGACACCACGCGGATCGGCCAGGCGCTGAACGTCGTCAACGGGCCCAACGGACCGCAGTGCGCGCCCGGCGCCGACGCGGGCTGCGTGCCGCTCAACATCTTCACGGCCCAGACCATCTCGCCGGCGGCGATCAAGTTCCTGTCGATCAACAGCTTCAACAGCGGCAACGTGAATGAGCGCGTCGCCAGCCTGGCGTTCACCGGCAAGCTGGCCGACTACGGGATCAAGAGCCCCTGGGCCAGCGAAGGCGTCGGCGTGGCGCTCGGCGCCGAGTACCGCCGCGAGCACCTCGACACGGTCGCCGACTTCCTGTCGAACAACGGCTTGGTCAACGGCAACGGCGGCGCTCGGCCGCCGGTCAACGGCGGCTTCGATGTCTACGAGCTGTTCGGCGAAGCCCGCGTGCCGCTGATTTCCGACATGCCGTTGGCCAAGGATGTGTCCTTGGAGCTCGGCTATCGGTACTCGAGCTATTCCTCGATCGGCAACACCAACACCTACAAGGTGGCCGGCGAATGGGAAGTCATCGACGGCGTGCGCTTCCGGGCCGGCTACAACCGCGCGGTGCGCGCACCGAACGTCATCGAGCTGTTCGCGCCGCAGAACGTGGTGCTCGACGGCACCAGCGACCCCTGCGCCGGCCTCGCGGCCAACCCGACGGGGAATGCGGCGAAGATCGCCAATTGCGCGGCCGTCTTCCACCTGACGACGGACCAGGTCCTGGCGATCGAGAAGAACCCGGCCAACCAGTACAACGGCCAGACCGGCGGCAACCCGAACCTGAAGCCGGAAATCAGCGACACCTACACCGCCGGCGTCGTCTTCCAGCCGACCTTCGTCCCCGGCCTCAGCGTCAGCGTCGACTACTTCAACATCAAGGTCGACCAGTTCATCAGCCGCATCGGGGCGACCCTGGAACTCAACCAGTGCGTCAACACCGGCAACCCGACCTTCTGCAGCCTGGTTCACCGCGAACCCGGCAACAACTCGCTGTTCATCGACCCGACCGGCTTCGTGCAGGACACCACGCTGAACACCGGCTCGCTGAAGACCACCGGCGTCGACCTCAACGTGAACTACCATGTCGACCTGGCGACCCTTGGCCTTGGCGACAATGGCGGCGTCGCCGTCTCCCTGGTCGGCACCTGGCTCGACCAACTCGACACCCAACCGCTGCCCGGCGGCCCGACCTACAACTGCAAAGGCCTCTACGGCACGATCTGCGGCGTCCCCGCCCCCGAATGGCGCCACAAGGCCCGGATCACCTGGAACACGCCCTATTCCTACGGCGACTGGGTGAAGAGCCTGAGCTTCTCGGCGCAGTGGCGCTACTTCGGCAAGGTGACGCTGGATGCGTTCGACTCCGATCCGCAACTGGTCAACCCCGCCCTGCAATTCGCCAACGAACAACGGTTCAGCGCCCAGAGCTACATCGACCTGGCCGCGAACTTCACGGTTCACAACAACCTCAACTTCCGGGTCGGCGTGAACAACGTGCTCGACAAGGATCCGCCGCTCACCGGCTCCAACTGCCCGGCCACCACCTGCAACGGCAACACCTTCCCGCAGGTCTATGACGCGCTCGGCCGCTTCGTGTTCGTGGGCCTGAGCGCCGACTTCTAGGCCGCGCCCCCGAAACGCCAGGGATCGGGCGGCGGAGCAATCCGCCGCCCGTTCTCGTCAGCGTTCGTCCAACAGGCGACGCAGCACCGCCGGCGCGAGGCCCGGCAGATCCTCGGAGATCAGGCCCGGGCCGTGGAGGTCCGCGGCCTCGGCATGGATCCAGGCGCCGGCGCAGGCCGCCTCGAAGCTCTCCATGCCCTGCGCCACCAGGCCGCCGATGAAACCCGCCAGGACATCGCCGGACCCCGCGGTGGCCAGCCAGGGTGAGCCGTTGCCGTTGACCGCGCAACGTCCGTCCGGGGCGGCTATCACCGTGTCCGACCCCTTCAGCAGGACCACCGCGCCGGCCCGTTCGGCCGCGGCGCGCGCGGCGGCGATCCGTTCGGGCGAGGCGGCGAGCAGGCCGGGAAACAGGCGCTCGAACTCGCCCACATGCGGGGTGAGGACGTCATCGCGATCCAGCAAGGAGAAGAGCTCCTCGGGATCATCGCGGAAGACGCTGATGGCGTCGGCGTCCAGGATCAGCGCCGCGCCGGTGCGCGCCAGCGCCAGCACGTTCAGCAGCGTCGGCTCCCCGACGCCGGCCGCCGGGCCGATCACCGCGGCGTCCACGTCCTTGGCGGCCTGCTCCAGCTCGAGATCGGTCTCGAAGCCGCGCAGCATGATCGCCTCCAGGTGCGCGGCGTTGACCGGCAGGGCTTCGGGCGGTGACAGCACCGTCACCAGGCCCGCCCCGATCCGCAAGGCGGCGCGGGCCGCCAGCCGCGCCGCGCCGGTGCTCCAGGCCTCGCCGCTCACCACGACGAGCCGCCCGCGCGCATGCTTGTGAGAGGCCGCCGTGGGCCACGGGAAGCGGCCTAGCCAGAGATCCGGCCCATTCTCCATCGTCCGGCCCTCGGTGGCGCCGAGCCCGATGTCGGCGACGATCACCTCTCCGCAACGGCCGCGGCCGGGTTCCAGCAGGTGGGCCGCCTTCTTGGCGTGAAAGGTCACGGTGACCGCAGCGCAGGCGGCCGGCCCCGTCGGCTTGCCGGTGTCGCCCGGGACGCCGCTCGGCACATCCACCGCCACTACGCGCTCGGGCGCCTCGGACATGCGGGCGGCCGCCGCCGCCGCCGGCCCGTCCAGCGGTCGCGACAGGCCCGCGCCGAACAGGGCGTCGATCCAGAGGCCGGGCTCCAGGGCGCCATCCAGCCGCTTCGTAGCGCCGTCCCAACGGACGCTGGCCGCCCGAGCGTCCTGGGTCGTCGGTTCGCCGAGGGATCGCACCTCCACCGGCCAGCCGCGGCTCTTCAGGACGCGGGCGGCCACATAGCCATCGCCGCCGTTGTTGCCGGGTCCGCAGACCACCAGCGTCGCCTGCCGCTGAAACCGCGCGCAGACCGCGTCGGCCACCGCGGTCCCGGCCCGCTCCATCAGGACGAGGCTCGGCGTCCCGGCCGCGATCGCCGCCGCGTCGGCGCGAGCCATCTCGGCGGCGGTCAGGATCTGGCGCACGCTCAAGTTCTTACGACCTCATCCTAAAGTACGCCGGTCACGGCTTCGCGGCCCGTTTCCACCAACGTCAGGGTCCGGCCGTCGGTCTCCAGCACCGTGATCGAAGCGTGGTCGGGGCGGAACGCCAGCACCTTGGGGTCGCCCAGCAATTGCGAGACTACCGCATTGGTCGCCACATAGTGCGAGAACACCGCCGTGTTTCCGCGCGCCGCCAGCGACGCTGCGATCTCGCGCCGCCAGCCCTCGTAGTCGAGGTCGCCCTCGATCTGCGCCCAGGTTCCGGCGAAGGCCTTGCGCAGCCAGGGGCCGCGCTCCTCCGCCGCCAGCGCCACCGGCGTCGGGATCTCGCCCACCCGCGCGTCGATCTCGATCTCCACGCCGAGCGCTCGGGCGGTCGGCTCGGCGGTTTCCCGGCAACGGCGCAGCGGCGAGCTCACCACCTTCGTCGGCCGCTCGGTCGCGGGCAGGGCGAGCAGCCAGTCGCACGCCGCCCTCGCCTGCGCCTGGCCGGTCTCGTCGAGCCCGGGATCGTCGTCGTCTCCGCCCCAGACGGCGGCGGGCTTGCCGTGGCGGATCAGGTACAGGCGGGTCATGAGCGGTCTCAGTCCGGGGTGAAGAGGTTGGTGTCGCCGGGGCCGGGGCCGACCTGGCCCGTGCGGCCCACCTGCTCGCCCTGTTCAAGGCCGGCCAGGGTCGCGGCATCGGCGGGCGTCAGCGCCACGAAGCGGCGGTCGTTCGCGTCACGGCCGACGACAATACCCATGAACGGCCCCTCGCGGCGGTGCACGACGGTATAGGTCTCGATCCGCGCCGGCCCCTGCGGGGTCTCGGTGACCGCAGGATGCGGCAGGGCGTCGATCTGGCTCTGCAGGGCGTCGGGATCCTGCCGCTCGAACGGGGCCTGAGGCCGGGCCGTCGAATAGACCCCCGTCGACTGTTTGGTCAGATACCAGCCATTGGCGGTCGCCAACCCATATGCCCCCGGCTTCGCGCGCAACTTCTGCATCATCACCGCGATGGAATGCATGGCGTAGTTGTTGCCCGGTCCGCCGGCATAGGGCAGCCCGCCGGTCACGGTGAGCCCGCGCGGATCGTCCAGCGCCAGCCCCAGCGCCTCCGCCCCGATCTCCACCGCGACGGGGAAGCAGGAATAGAGATCGATGAAGTCGATATCGGAAAGCCCCACGCCGGCCATCTCCAGCGCGTGACGCCCGGTCAGGCGCATGGCCGGGCTGGAGTGGAAATCCTGCCGGTCGAGCGGGAACCATAGGTCGGCGGCGTCGGCGCAGCCGTGCAGATAGACCCACTTGTCCTGCGGCACGCCAAGCTCGCGGGCCTTCCTTTCGCTGGCCAGGATCACGCCTGCCGACTGGTCGACCTCCATGATGGCGTTCAAGAGCTTCGGATAGGGAAAGCCCACCATGCGGTTGCGGTCCGACACCGCCACCAAGTCCTCGGCGCTGCGCTCCACCGGGAACCAGGCCTCCGGATTGGCCGCGGCCACCTTGGTGAACGGCGCGAACAGCCGGCCCAGCCGCGCCTGATGGTCGGCGATGGACCGACCGTCCCGCGCCCGGAGCGCGTTCTCGAACAACGGATAGGTGTTGATCGGCCGGTTCAGCCCGTGACGCGCCTCGTAGGGGCTGACCCCAGGGCGCGGATCGCCGATCCGCTGCGGCTCCGGCAGGTCCTGATCCTCATGCCAGTCGTCGAAGCCGAGGCCCCTGGTCAGCCGCTTCATCGCCGAGCCGAGGAACTCGCAGCCCACCGCCAGGGCCAGCTCCGTCTCGCCGCGCGCGATCCGTTCGGCGATGACGTTGACCAGTTGCTGAGGCGTGTTGCCGCCCATGTGCGAATAGACCGCCCAGTCGGGGTTGGCGCCCAGGTCGCGGGCCAGGCTGGCCGGCGGATTGGAGCTGTGCGGGATCGTCGTCCGCGTGGAGCCCGGCGCGTCGATGGTGAAGCCGGCCACCGCCAGGGCGTCGATCGCCGCCAGGCCCACGGCCCCGATGCCGGCGTCCGCCGCGGCCCGTTCCGCCGCAATCTTCAGCAACGCCACCGGCGACGGCGAGGCGGCCGGATCACCGCGATAGGTGAATTGGCCCGCTCCGATGAGAACTGGGGTCACGCCGTCCATACTCCGCCCGCCTTCCGACCGCTTCGACGACGATCCTAGGGACCGGAACCGCGCTCTAGAAGGCATTTCGGCGTTGACTGGTTTTTGATCTCGTGGCGCCTGCTTTTCAGGCGCCCGTGGCTTTGGCGGGTGTCGGGCCCGGTCTCGTCGGCGAGCGCGCTTGTGAGGCCCTATGGCGTTGTGCTCCGTCGCCCCGACCGTCAAGGCCGCCTTGCGGGCAGGCGGCGCGTCCGAGGACCCATGAAAAAGATCGAAGCCATCATCAAGCCGTTCAAGCTGGACGAGGTGAAGGAGGCGCTCCAGGAGCTCGGCGTCCAGGGCATGACGGTCATCGAGGCCAAGGGTTATGGCCGCCAGAAGGGCCAGACCGAGCTTTACCGCGGCGCGGAGTACGTCGTGGACTTCCTGCCGAAGATCAAGATCGAGGTGGTGGTCGCCGACGACCAGCTGGCCCGCGCGCTGGAGGCCATCGCCAGCGCCGCCCGGACCGGGCGCATCGGCGACGGCAAGATTTTCGTTTCCGACGTCCTCGACGTCATGCGTATCCGGACCGGTGAGACCGGGCCGGACGCCGTCTAACCGTCATCATTTCAAGACCGTTCCAAAGAGGATTTCCCCCATGGCCGCCGCCACCGCCAAAGACATCCTGGCCCAGATCAAGGAAAAGGACGTCAAGTACGTCGACGTGCGCTTCACCGACATCCGCGGCAAGATGCAGCACGTGACCTTCGACATCGACTTGGTCGACGACGACTTCCTGACCGACGGCACCATGTTCGACGGCTCGTCCATCGCCGGCTGGAAGGCGATCAACGAGAGCGACATGAAGCTGCGCCCGGACCTGGAGAGCGCGATCATCGATCCGTTCTACCAGCAGACCACCATGGCGCTGTTCTGCGACGTGGTGAACCCCGACACCGGCACGCCCTACGAGCGCGACCCCCGCTCCATCGCCAAGGCGGCGTTGAACTTCGTGAAGGCCTCGGGCATCGGCGACACGGTCTACTTCGGCCCGGAAGCCGAGTTCTTCGTGTTCGACGACGTGCGCTGGTCGGTGCAGCCGAACGACACCGGCTATTCCTACGACTCCACCGAACTGCCGATCAATTCGGGCAAGGCCTACGACGAGGGCAACATGGGCCACCGCCCGGGCCCCAAGGGCGGCTACTTCCCCGTCAACCCGGTGGATAGCGCCCAGGACCTGCGCGGCGAGATGCTGGCCGTGATGGGCGAACTCGGCATGAAGCCGGAAAAGCACCACCACGAGGTGGCGCCCGCCCAGCATGAACTCGGCCTGAAGTTCGACACCATGATCGTGATGGCAGACCGAATGCAGCTCTATAAGTACGTCATCCAGAACGTCGCCCACGCCTACGGCAAGACGGCGACCTTCATGGCCAAGCCGATGTTCGGCGACAACGGCTCGGGCATGCATGTGCACCAGTCGATCTGGAGCGGCGGCAAGCCGCTGTTCGCCGGCGACAAGTACGCCGGCCTGTCGCAGATGTGCCTGTGGTACATCGGCGGGATCATCAAGCACGCCAAGGCGATCAACGCCTTCTCGAACTCCACCACCAATTCCTACAAGCGCCTGGTGCCGGGCTACGAAGCCCCGGTGAAGCTCGCCTATTCGGCCCGCAACCGCTCGGCCTCGATCCGCATCCCGCACGTGGACAGCCCCAAGGGCAAGCGGATCGAAGCCCGCTTCCCCGACCCGATGGGCAACCCGTACCTGACGTTCACGGCGCTGCTGATGGCCGGCCTCGACGGGATCATCAACCAGATCGACCCAGGCGGCCCGGCCGACAAGAACCTCTACGACCTGCCGCCGCGCGAGCAGAAGAAGATCCCGGAAGTCTGCGGCTCGCTGAAGGAAGCTCTCGACAGCCTCGACAAGGACCGCGCCTTCCTGAAAGCCGGCGGGGTGATGAGCGACGACTTCATCGACAGCTACATCGAACTGAAGATGGAAGAGGTGATGCGCTTGGCGCTGCACCCGCACCCGGTCGAATTCGACATGTACTTCAAGTGCTAAACAGAAGAAGCTGACAG